>NZ_AXVB01000025.1:0-71320 GCF_000482345.1 Bacillus sp. UNC437CL72CviS29
GAAGCTAGAAAGCAGGAAGAAGCTAGAAAGCAAGAAGAAGCTAGAAAGCAAGAAGAGGCTAGAAAGCAGGAAGAAGCTAGAAAGCAAGAAGAGGCTAGAAAGCAGGAAGAAGCTAAAAAACAAGAGAATAAAGGTCATGTACTAAATGCGTTTGAAAAACGTGTTGTGGAGCTAGTTAATGTAGAACGAGCGAAAGTTGGCTTATCTCCATTGCAGATAGATACAGAGCTTAGTAAAGTAGCACGTTTAAAATCAGAGGATATGTTGACAAATAATTATTTTGATCATAATAGTCCAGTTTATAATTCGCCATTTGACATGATGAAACGTTTTGGTATTTCTTATTCAGCAGCAGGTGAAAATATCGCTAAAGGGCAACAAACACCAGAAGGAGTTATGGATGCTTGGATGCACAGTCCAGGGCACCGTGCGAATATTCTAAATAGGAATTTTACTTATATAGGTGTTGGTTACGTGAAACAAGGAAATATTTGGACGCAACAATTTATTAAAAAATAAATAAAAATTGTTGATAAACTCGAGTTTTTAGCAAAAAAAACTTTTTTGAATTTGCAAATGATGGAATTTAAATTATGAAACGAATTCAGCCGTTTAGTAAAGGTATTCCATGAAGAGTTCAATAAAAAGTTTTGAACGACAGAAGTCATTTTTACGAATGACTTCTGTTTTTTATTATAAGCGTCACCTGTCCCCCACCTATCTTCCTTATCAAGTTGTCTAAAGCTTTTTCACATATTGGTGGGTAATGAAATAGTAAAGCAAGAACCTTGATTTACTTCACTTGTGACAGTAATTTCTCCATCATGTAGTTCAACTATCTCTTTAACAATAGCAAGCCCTAATCCAGTTCCACCAGTTGAACGAGATCTTGCTTTATCAACGCGATAAAATCGTTCGAAAATGTGTGGAATATTTTCTTTTGGAATTCCTTCTCCAGTATCTTGTATGGCAATTTCAATTTGTGTTTTATGCTCTGTAACGGAAATTATAATTCGAGAATGTTCAGCTGAATGTGCATAAGCATTATTTAAAATATTAACAATAACTTGTTCAAATCTTTGTTCATCAAGAACTATGGAAAGTGAAGAAGAACATGTTGAAGAAACGTGGATATGTTTCGCTTCATACATCATATTCACTTTTGTAACAATGCGAGAAAGGAAGGTTTGCAAGTGTACTTCCCTTGCCTGAATAGAAAAATTATGATTTTCCATTTGAGCAAGTAAAAACAAGTCCTGTACTAAATTTGTAATAGAATCAGCTTCGTCTCTTATAATCGATAAATACCTTTGACGCTGCTCAGGAGATGTACCGTTTTTCATGGCGATGTCTGCATATCCTCTTACATAAGTTAGCGGTGTTCTTAGTTCATGAGCGACACTTGCCAAAAATTCACTGCGTTCTTTTTTCATGTAATGTAAATCATTTGCGAGCGTTTGGATAGACACGGCAAGTTCGCCGATTTCATCATTTCGAGTACTAGTTAAAGAGACGGATAAATCACCATGACTCATTTTTTCAGTAGCATGCTTCATACGGAGGAGCGGCTTCGTTAACAGACGTGATAGAAGAAATATCGTAATGAATGTTAAAATGAATGTAACAGCACCAGCAACAAGAAATTGTTTTGTAAGACCTGCAATCATTTGTTTAATGGAACTTGTGCCAAGAAACATATAAACATAACCTTGCATTTTTCCTTCTATTATTATTGGACTAACTGTGCATATATAATTAGAAGTTTTCCAGTGATTCTCCACGATAGTTCCGTTGTGGTTCGTATCTGCTATCATTCCAATAATGTGCCTCTTTATAGTGGAATCTATATCATTAGAATTTGCTAATATTTCTTTATTGGTATTTGTTATGACAACCTTTGTTTCAGCTTCTGACTCCATTAAGGCGACATGAGAAATAGTTTGCGAATCAAAATGTTTTTCGAGTACATCTCGGTGGCTATTTCCGCGTTTTAATAATGCTGTCATCTCTTCGTTTACCCTATTATTTACAAGACTATAATAGAGTAATATAAATAAAACGCTCTCAATTAGAAGTGTAACAATTAAAAAATAAAATCCAAGTTGAACAGAAATCCGTTTCATCGCGTTACTCCTTAATTTTCAATATCAATCCATCGATAGCCAATTCCATACACGGTTTTTAAATGTTTATCAATTGGGAATTTGGCCTTTCGTAATTTATCACGCAAATTACGAATATGAGAATCTACTGTACGATCCTCTGTATTTGTATCTAGCCCCCAAATCCGCTCAATAAGCTGATCGCGACTTAATACATAGTTCACATGATGTAAAAATAACCCAAGTAAAGAAAATTCGATTGGTGTAAGGAGGAGTTCTTGATCATAAACGGAGATAAAGTGTCTCGCTTCATCCCACAAAATTCCTTTATAGCGTAGTTGCTCATGTTGATTACTACGCCGTAATACAGCTTCAATACGTGCTAATAATTCTTCTTCTTGAAAAGGTTTCGTTATATAATCATCAGCCCCAATTTTTAATCCTTGAACAACATCAATCGTTTGATCGCGTGCGGTTACCATAATAATAGGAACGTTACTAAATGAACGGATCCTTTTGCATGTTTCCCATCCATCCATTTTCGGCATCATAATATCGAGAAGAATGAACTTGAAATTTTGTTTTTCTATATAGGAAAGGGCTTCTTGTCCAGAAGTGACACAAATGCAGTTATATCCTCTAGGAGTAAGATAAAGTGCTACTAATTCCAGCATACGCGTTTCATCATCTACAAGTAGTATATCCATCATATAATATCCTCCGTATTTGTATTCACTACTAAAAGTGTAAAGCAAAATCATGAAGAAATGGTGCAGATTATGATGCATCTGCATAATTTCTTCAGAATTGCTTGCTATCGTATAGTTGAAATTTCCATTTTCGGTAAAGGATATAGGCTTGAAAAATGATGGATATGGAGGCGATTTAGTGAAAAAGGTAACTCAAGTTTTGAGTATGACAATAGTTGCTGCATTTGGACTTGCAGCGTGTGGGCAAGCAAATACAGAGCATAAAAATCACGAATCTGCAAACGAGAAGAAAAATAATCAGCAAAAGGAAATGAATCGTGAAGCGATGCCACCGAAAGAAATGAATGCCGATGCATCTCGTGATTTATTAACAACAAGCTTAAAAAATATCACACGATTAAACACAAATGACTCTGTTCACATGGCAGTCTTAACATCACAAACAATTTGGCCAGCGACTCATAAGGAGAATCAACCGGGAGCGGTAATTTTAGTACCAGTTAATCATTGGCAACTTGGAATTGCTAGTGCGGATCTCATTCATCATCCAAACAATGGACCTATTTTATTTATGAATAAGGAAAGTATTCCGGAAGCGACATTAAAGGAAATAAAACGGTTAAAACCACTTGGAACAAAAGATGGAACGCAAATTATGGTGATGGGAGATGTAGAATCTCCCGTATTAGATCAACTGAAAG
This sequence comes from Bacillus sp. UNC437CL72CviS29, assembly GCF_000482345.1. Classification (NCBI taxonomy): domain Bacteria; kingdom Bacillati; phylum Bacillota; class Bacilli; order Caryophanales; family Bacillaceae; genus Bacillus; species Bacillus sp. UNC437CL72CviS29. The sequence continues at coordinate 3,514 of NZ_AXVB01000025.1, forward strand.
AATACAAAGTAAAACAGATAAAAGAGACTGATCCAGCGAAGTTTGCGAAAGATGTTGATAAAGAATATGCAGACATAACAGGGAAGTATCCGGAAAGTGTTATTGTCGGTTCGTCTGAAGAAGAAGGGCGTTTGTATACAACTCCAGCCGTGAACTGGATTTCTCATATGCCTGAACCTCTTTTATATGTAGGTAAAGATAAAGTACCCGAAGCTACAATTGAGGCGTTAAAAGCAAGAAAAGGAAAAGTAAATATATATGTGTTAGGCCCAGAAAAAATTGTTTCAAAAGAGGTAGAAAAACAATTGAGTAAGCATGGCAAAGTAACCCGTATTAGTGGAGAAACTCCGACAGAGAATTCAATTGCCTTCGCAAAGTTCAAAGATGAAAAAACGAAATTTGGTTGGGGATTTAAAAAGCCGGGACATGGCGTATCATTTACTTCAACAGAAACACCTGATTTAGCAATTGCTGGTGCGCCGTTTTCACATATGGGGAAACATGCACCGGTCCTTCTATTAGAGAATGGTAAAGTAACGCAGTCAGTATATGATTTACTAGCGATGATAAAACCGAAGTTTAAAGATGATCCAACGCTTGGGCCATATAACCATGGTTTTTTATTAGGGAATATAGAGAATATTTCATTTGATACACAAGGGATATTAGATGAAAGATTAGAGATTGTTCAAGAAAATGGCGAGGGGCATAGTGGGCATTAAAAGAAAAAGCATTGCGTCAGGCAATGCTTTTTTATTTGGGAAACTTTTTCATAGCAGAAAATCTGACGTTCGTTATATAATAGCCTTCGTGCAGTCGGATCGATTTTCTTATGAAGAAAATCAAAAATAAAAAATTAGAGGAGTGTTCTTTTGTTTCAAACTATAAAAAATGAATGGTTTTCTAATGTGAAAGGTGATGTGTTATCAGGGATTGTTGTTGCATTAGCTTTAATTCCTGAAGCAATTGCCTTTTCTGTTATTGCAGGGGTAGATCCAATGGTTGGATTATACGCTGCTTTTTGTATCGCAGTGACAATTTCATTTGTGGGCGGAAGACCAGGAATGATTTCTGCTGCAACAGGTGCGATGGCACTGTTGATGATAACGATTGTAAAAGATTATGGATTACAGTATTTGTTTGCTACAACAATTTTAACCGGTGTTGTACAAATTATCTTTGGCGTGTTAAAACTAAGTTCATTTATGAAATTTGTTCCGCGTTCTGTCATGAGCGGATTTGTGAATTCGTTAGGGATTTTAGTTTTTACAGCACAATTGCCTCATTTTCAAGGCGCGAATTGGCAAATGTATGCGTTAGTAGCTTTAGGGCTCGCAATTATTTATCTATTTCCACGTATTACAACAGCAGTGCCTTCTACACTTATTGCTATTATTGTCGTGACAAGTATTGCAATATTGGGCGGTTTACAATTACGTACAGTTGGTGATATGGGAAGTTTACCAACTGAATTACCGTTTTTTAGTATTCCGAATGTGCCATTTACGTTAGAAACATTAGCTATTATTTTACCGTATTCTATTATGTTAGCTGTTATTGGTTTATTAGAGTCACTATTAACGGCATCTCTTTTAGATGATATGACAGATACAACAAGTAATAAGCATAAAGAGGCACGTGGACAAGGAATTTCTAATATTGTTGCTGGTTTCTTTGGTGGAATGGCAGGGTGTGCTATGATTGGACAATCTGTTATTAATATTAAATCCGGTGGTCGTGGTCGCTTATCCACATTCGTAGCAGGTGGATTTTTAATTGTATTGCTGTTTGTTCTTGGTGACTATGTTGTCCATATCCCGATGGCAGCATTAGTTGCAGTTATGATTATGGTTTCTATCGGGACATTTGATTGGAACTCTGTATTTACTCTTCATAAAGTTCCCAAAGGTGATGCCTTTGTTATGATTGTAACAGTTACAATTGTTCTCGTTACACATAATCTAGCTCTTGGTGTTATGATTGGTACAGTTATAAGTGCAGTTTTATTCGCATTTAATATGGCAAAAAAGATTCACGTGAAACATTTTTATGTTGGTGAGAAAAAAATATATGCCATTTATGGCCAACTCTTTTTTGCATCTACTACAGAATTCATAAATGCATTTCAATTTAAAGGAGATGTAAAGGAAGTAGAAATTGATTTTACACAGGCTCATGTATGGGATGGTTCAGCAGTAGCAGCAGTTGATAAAGTTGTAATGAAGTATGAGCAAAATGGTGTAAAAGTAAAGATAACGGGATTAAATGAGCGCAGTTCAGAACTTGTTATAAAATTGGCGAAACAAGCTGTTTGTTAAATAGGAAGAACTTTTTCGGAGAACCGAAAGAGTTCTTTTTATATTATAATACGAGTATGATGATGAAAGGGGCTCCAGCATATGTACAAGCAAATTATACTAGCATGTGATGGTTCAGAACATGCGCTTCGTGCAGCAAAACATACCGCACATATTGCTAAATTTAGTAAAGAAGTAAATGTTGAAGTTGTATATGTTGTAGACAATAAAACAGCAAAATCAGATATTATACAGGGGCAAACAGATATAGAGACAATCTCAGCTAGTAGAAAAGATAGATTAAAGGAAATTGAGTCTTTATTACAGCAAGAAGAGATCTCCTATAATATTACGATTTTACATGGTGATCCAGGAAATACACTTGTGCAATATGTAAATACAGGAGATATTGATCTTGTTATAGTAGGGAGCAGAGGATTAAATACATTGCAAGAAATGGTGCTTGGTAGTGTCAGTCATAAAGTGGCTAAACGAGTGAGATGTCCAGTGATGATTGTGAAGTAACAGACGGCAGAAATGTTGTCTGTTTTTCTTTTTGTTTTCACTTGGCATGGAGCAGGAAGAGGGCCAATCGCTTCTAGGCAGGCTGGATGATCTCTACATCCTAAAAAAGATTTATGTTTTTTATTTGTATTTATATTAGGTAGAAATCTTACAATATTGTAAGACAGTTGTTAGTGAAATCGATGTTATAAAATTTCTTACATGGGTAAAATAAAGATATCAAATAAACGAACGAAAGGATGAAAGAAATGAAAGCATTTCAAGGTTTAACATATAGTCAAGGAGTGAGTCTTATTTGTTTAGGGGGATTTACTACTTCGGTAATATTGGCTATTGCTATGAAAATGTTTCAGCAGATGTTTTAATAAAAGTAATATATGTAAATAGAAGGGAAATGATTGTTATAGGCTGCAAGAAAATATCACTAGGCATAAATAAAAAATAGCTCTTAGCATATATCTGAATGCTAAGAGCTATTTTATTTCAGCTGTTGTTTCCACTGATTAAAGTTTCACTTTATGCTTGCTGAGATTTTGACGATCCTGTATTTAAAGTAAGTGCAAGGAATACAATCGCAAGCACACAAGATGCAAGTAATAGAATGAAACCGCCGTCCCATCCGAAAGCATCTACGATAAAGCCCATCGCAGCACTAGCGAATGATGCTCCGCCAAGATAGCCGAAGAATCCTGTTAAACCAGCTGCTGTTCCAGCTGCTTTTTTCGGAGCTAAGTCAAGTGCATGTAGTCCAATTAACATAACTGGTCCATAGATTAAGAAGCCAATTGCAACAAGTGCGATACTATCGATGATTGGGTGGCCAGCTGGGTTTAACCAATAAACAAGAACAGCAATGAATACACCAACCATGAATAAAATACCAGCAGGGGCACGGCGTCCTTTAAAGAGTTTATCACTCATCCATCCACAAAGAAGTGTCCCCGGAATCCCAGCCCATTCATATAGAGCGTAAGCTGTACGAGAGCTACTATGAGTAAAGCTTTTTTCCTCTACTAAATAAGTAGGTGCCCAGTCTACAACACCATAGCGTACAAAATATACGAATACGTTAGCAATAGCAATGTACCATAAAAACTTATTGTTCAGTACATATTTGAATAAAATTTCCTTTACCGAAAGCTCACGCTCACGATCTTTTACCTTTTCATCTGCTGGATATTCTCCTGTATGTTCCTCAATTGATGGTAATCCGCAAGATTGAGGTGTATCACGCATTGTAATTAGTACATAAATCCCAACTAAAATTGAAAGAATACCTGGGAAGTAAAATACACTTTTCCAATCATTAGCGAATAAATATAGCCCTAATGTAACAAGGGACGGCATAAGTGCTCCACCGACGTTATGAGCAACATTCCAAATAGACATTTTTGTACCACGTTCACTAATAGAGAACCAATGAACCATCGTACGACCACATGGAGGCCACCCCATACCTTGTACCCATCCGTTTAAGAATTGCAGAACAAACATGAGTAAAATGCTTGTTGTAATAAAAGAAAACGAACCGAAAATAATATTAATGATACCGGATAAAAATAGTCCTGCTGCTAAGAAGTAGCGGGGGTTACAACGGTCGGAGACAATTCCCATAATGAACTTGCTTAAGCCATATGCAATGGATACGGCAGAAAGGATAATACCAAGTTCACCTTTACTGAATCCTTGTTCAACAAGATAAGGCATTGCCAGTGAAAAGTTTTTGCGAACAAGATAGTAACCTGCATAACCAATAAAAATGCCTAAAAACACTTGCAAGCGCAGTTTACGGTATTCGCTATCGACGCGATCAGCAGGCAATCGTTCTGTATGCGGCGCAGGTTTAAATAAATTAGTCAGAAACATTGCTTAAAATCCTCCTCTATTATTGTAAGCGTTTAATACCATGGCAAACAAAAAAGACCATGAAACATAGAAAGGTGCTCTTTCTATGTTTCATAGTCGTATACTCTAATTCTCCATGACCTTCGCTATTAACTTCGTCACAAATTATACAACTTTGTGACAAAAATGTAAACGTTTTTACAAAATAAAAATATTGACGAAATTAATTATAAGGTTTAATATTTAAAAACGTTAAATATTTTATTGCTTAAATAAGAGGTGGATAACATGCCAAATGATATGACTCATATTGATAGAATCCAAGCTTTAGCATTTTCTATAGGAAAGAAAATGCAAACGGAGTTACTAGAACAAATGCAAGCATCAGGACTTACACCACCGCAGTTTTATATTTTAAAAATTTTAGACCATTATGGTGCATCAAGAGCAACAAAATTGGCGAAGAAAATGTATGTGAAACCAAGTGCAATTACAGTAATGATTGATCGGTTAATCGAGCAAGAGTTGGTACTGCGCTACCATGATAAAGATGATCGCCGTGTTGTTGTAATTGAGCTGACGAAGAAGGGGAAAGATGTATTAGAAGAGGCAATGATCGCTCGAAATCAGCATATTGCGAAATACTTCTCACAATTAGATTTACAAGAAAGAGAAGATTTATTACGCTTATTTGAAAAAATAGAGACAATTATTTGCGGGGCATCTGAGGAAATAGAGACAAACTAAAAAGAATTGAGGAGATTACATGGAGCAACAAGCAAATCAAAATAGAAAGCTGTTGTTAATTGGTTTAGTTATTGCAATGTTATTCGCTGCATTAGATGGAACAATTGTCGGCACAGCGATGCCGCGTATTGTTGGAGAATTAGGCGGATTAAGCTTAATGACATGGTTAACAACAGCATATATGCTAACATCAACAACAGTTGTACCAATTGCAGGTAAGTTAGCTGACTTATTAGGACGTCGTAACGTATATATAACAGGGCTTATCATCTTTATGGTTGGTTCAGCACTTTGTGGTATGGCAAATGGTATGACAGAATTAATTATCTTCCGCGGTATTCAAGGTCTTGGTGGCGGTATTATGATGCCAATGGCAATGATTATTATCGGGGATATGTTTACAGGAAAAGAACGTGCGAAATGGCAAGGGATTTTTGGAGCATTATATGGCCTTGCTTCTGTAATCGGACCGCAAGTTGGTGGCTGGATTGTTGATGCTGTTAACTGGAGATGGGTATTCTATATTAACTTACCAGTTGGTATTTTAGCGACAATCTTTATCGCAATGGGATTAAAATCACATAAACAAACGGGACCAATTAAAATCGATATTGCTGGTATTTTCACAATGATTCTTGGTGTTGTAAGTTTATTACTTGCATTAACATTCGGTGGGAAAGACTATGCATGGGGTTCTTGGCAAATCATTGGATTATTTACACTGGCTGTCATTGGTATTGTAAGTTTCATTATTGTGGAAACAAAGGCAGAAGAGCCAATTTTGCCAATCCATTTCTTTAAGAACCGTACATTTACACTATTAAATGCAATTGGTTTCTTTATGAGTATTGGAATGTTTGGTGCAATTATGTTCGTTCCATTCTTTATGCAAGGAATTGTTGGCGTAAGTGCTGCTGAATCTGGAACGATAATGACACCAATGATGGTTACGATGATTGTGATGAGTATTATTGGTGGTCAGCTTGTATTAAAGGTAGGCGTAAAACCACAAATTATTACAGGTATGCTCATTATGGCTGGCGGTTTTTGGTTATTAACAACAATGGATATGCATACAACTAAACTTATTGCAACATCATATATGATGATTATTGGTTTAGGAATGGGGCTTGTAATGCCGACATTAACATTAGCATTACAAGAAAGTTTCCCGAAAAAGGATCTTGGAGTTGTAACATCTTCAAGTCAGTTCTTCCGTCAAATCGGTGGGACGTTCGGGATTACGATTTTAGGCTCCATCATGAATAATACGTCAGGTACAACATTGACAAATAAATTAGTTCCTGTACTAGATACATTCCCAGCAGAAGCGGGACAAATGGTGACAAAGTTTAAAGATATGATTCATACAGATCCACAAGGTTTATATTCTATGCTATTTAGCCCAGAAGCATTAAAACAAATGCCAGAAGCATTCTCAAATAGCATTGTACCAATTTTGAAAACATCTTTAGTGGATTCACTTCATAGTGTATTCCTAACAGGATTAGTATTTATTATAGTTGGTGCTGTATTTACAATCTTCTTACAAAAAATTAAGCTTTCTGATCGTAAAAAAGGTGCAGAAGAACCTGCTACTGAAGTAGAAGAAAAAGATACAAAAGTATCTTACTCATAATAAGAAAAAAGCATCGCCTTATGGTGATGCTTTTTTTAGTGTATAACATATAATCTTTTTTAGTTATAAATGATTGACGTATTTTTATAAATGAGTTATATTATTTCCTGTAAACGGTTACATGAAATGGAGAGGGAAGAAAATGAGTACAATTAAAGACGTTGCAAAATTAGCGGGAGTATCTGTTGCGACTGTTTCCAGAGTGTTAAATAAAAATGGATATGTTCATGAAGATACATTAAAAAAGGTAGAGCGAGCAATTGAAATGCTGGATTATAAACCGAGCACAGTAGCACGTTCTCTATATAATAAAAAGTCTCGTTTAATTGGTTTAGTCGTTCCGAACATTGTGAATCCATTTTTTCCAGAAGTTGCACGTGCCGTAGAGGATGTAGCGCATAAACAAGGATACACAGTTGTACTTTGTAACTCTGACGAAAGTTTAGAAAAAGAGAAACAATATATTGATGTGCTTAGACAAAATAATGTAGATGGATTTATTGTAGCTACGAATCCACAAAATAGTGTGAATTACATGAACCTTTCCGTGCCAGTTGTTGCAATTGATCGCATGTTTAATGAGAGAATACCTACAGTGTATGCTGATAACTATGCGGGAAGTCAGGCGGCAACAAAGTTATTGTTAGAAAAAGGCTGTAAACATATTGCTCATATTCGTGGTCCGCGTGATGTGAGTACGGCAAATGAGCGTTTTGAGGGTTTTGTAGATGTTATTACACAACATGGACTTTCTTATATGATTACAGAGAGTACGTTTGATCCAGCAGATAGCGAACGCGTGACAATGGAATTGTTAGAAGTGCATCCGCACATTGATGGTATTGTAGCTGGAAATGATTTGATTGCAATTGGTGCAGTAAAAGCGGCGTTACAACAGGGGATTTCTATTCCAAATGATTTACAAATCATTGGATTTGATGGTATTTCATTTACAGAAATGATGTATCCATCTATTACGACAGTTGCGCAACCTACTTATGAAATGGGACGAATTGCAACGGAATTATTGCTAGAACAGATGGAAGGAAATAAATTAGAAACAGGACATTATCGTTTACCGATTGAAATTATAGAACGAAATACAACGAAGTAAGGAGATGAGATATATGCCAAACATTGCAGTAGTCGGCAGTATTTCAATGGATTTAGTCGCTGTTTCGAAAAAGCGACCAAAAGCAGGAGAAACAGTAATTGGCGAAGCATTTCATACAGTGCCAGGAGGAAAAGGAGCTAACCAAGCTGTTGCCGCAGCTAGACTAGGTGCGAATGTGGCGATGGTTGGAGCTGTAGGAGAAGATGATTACGGTAAAGTAGTTAGAAAAAACTTAGAAAATGAACGTGTTTTTATCGACTATGTGGTACCGGTTACAGATGAAACGACAGGAATTGCGCATATTGTGTTAGCAGAGGAAGATAACAGTATTGTCGTTGTGCAAGGAGCGAATCGTCTTGTAAATCAACAAATTGTAGACCGAGCAAAAGATCTTCTTGTAAAAGCTGATATGGTTGTCCTTCAGCTGGAGATTCCGTTAGAAACAGTGGAATATGTTCTTGATATTTGCACAGAACATAAAGTTCCAGTTATGTTAAATCCGGCTCCAGCACAAGTATTACCAGCAAATATTTTGGAGAAGGCAACGTACATTACACCGAATGAGCATGAGTGCCGCATTGTATTAGATGATTTTACGTCACCAGTTGAAGAATTACTTGCGAAATACCCAAATAAGTTACTGATGACAGAAGGTGGAAAAGGAGTTCGCTTCCATAATGGTACAGAAATTGTTCATGTTCCAAGTATTTCTGTAGAAGTAGTGGATACAACAGGAGCGGGTGACACATTTAATGGTGCGTTAGCGGTCGCGCTTTCTGAAGGAGAAACACTTGAAAAAGCAATTCGCTTTGCAAATATTGCGGGCGGTCTTTCTGTAACAAAGCTTGGTGCACAAGGTGGTATGCCAACAAGGGAGAGACTTAGAGAAGTGCAGGTGATTGTTAGATGAAGAAGCATGGTGTATTAAATAGTGAAATTGCCGCGGTACTAGCATCACTTGGGCACACGGATACAGTTGTGATTGCGGATTGTGGCTTACCGATTCCTGATGGTGTGAAACGAATTGATTTAGCAGTAGAGCTTGGAAAACCATCTTTTCTAGATGTGTTACAAGTTTTGATAGATGATATGGCAATCGAAAAAGTAACATTAGCAGAAGAAATCACCATGAATAACGCAGAAATAAATAAAGAAGTTGAGGCGCGCTTAAAAGAAGCCGCTTTTGAATATGTATCGCATGAACAGTTTAAAGAACGTACAAAACGGGCAAAGGCCATTATTCGTACCGGAGAAGCAACGCCATATGCGAACATTATTTTACACGCAGGCGTGATTTTTTAATAAAGGGATGTGATGAGAATGCGTATTGGAATGACAAATATTTCAAAAGCGTTCAATGGTAATCCTGTTTTGAAAAATGCACAGTTTAGCATTGAAACAGGAGAAGTCCATGCACTGATGGGGGAAAATGGAGCGGGTAAATCAACGCTTATGAAGATTTTAACAGGTGTGTACACGAAAGATACTGGCCAAGTCATAATTGATGGAAAAGAACGCATATTTAAAAATGCAAAAGAAGCTGAAGAATATGGGATTGCTTTTATTCATCAAGAACTGAATATATTACCGAATTTAACAGTTGCTGAAAATATGTTTCTTGGAAAAGAGCTTATGTATGGGAAAACAGGCATACTGCGTACACGTCAAATGAATGACATCGCAGAGAGCCAATTAGCAAGTTTAGGACTTCACGTAAAAGGGGCTATGCTTGCCGGGGAATTATCAGTTGGGCAACAGCAAATTATTGAAATTGGTAAGGCTTTAATGACAAATGCGAGCGTTATTATTATGGACGAGCCGACAGCGGCATTAACGGACCGCGAAATTGAAACGCTCTTTACGGTTATAAATAAATTACGTAAAGAAGGTGTATCGTTCGTTTATATTTCGCATCGCATGGAAGAAATTTTTTCAATCTGTGACGCCATTACAATTTTACGTGATGGAGAATATGTTGGAACACGGTTAATTCCTGAAACATCATTTGATGAAGTAGTAAGTATGATGGTTGGCCGTAGCATTGGAGAACGTTATCCAGAGCGCGATGCTAAGATTGGCGAAGTCATCTTTGAAATGCGCAACGGAACGAAAGAAGGAAAGTTCGAAAATATTTCGTTTCAAGTGAGAAGAGGGGAAATTCTCGGTGTTGCTGGATTAATGGGGGCAGGGCGTACAGATATTATGAAAGCAATATTTGGACATGAACCGTTAGACTCAGGCCAAATATTTATGAACGGTCGAGAGGTAAAAATTGATAGCCCAATTGATGCAATACGGCAGCGAATTGCCTTTATTACAGAGGATAGAAAATCAGAAGGACTTGTATTAGATTTTTCAATTCGTGAAAATTTAGCATTGCCAAATTTAGAGAGCCTTTCAAAAGGTAGTGTGATGGATAATGGGGCAGAAGCACAGTTTACAGAGGACATGATGAAGCTCCTTAATGTAAAAGCGGCAAATGGAGAACAAGCTGTCAAGTCGCTTTCTGGTGGGAATCAACAAAAAGTTGTGATTGCAAAATGGCTAGGAATCCATCCACAGCTGTTAATTTTAGATGAACCAACTCGAGGGGTTGATGTTGGAGCAAAAAAAGAAATTTATTCTATTATGAACAAGCTTACAAATCAAGGAGATGCCGTTATTATGGTTTCATCTGAACTTCCAGAAGTATTAGGGATGAGCGATCGAGTCCTTGTTATTCATGAAGGAAAAGTAGGCGGTATTTTAGAGAAAGATAAAGCAACACAAGAGTCCATTATGGCATTAGCTACAGGGGGAGAGTAAGGTATGGCTAAAAAGGGAAATATATTGCAGCAGCTAGGTTCTTTAATTGGATTGGTACTGATTATTGTAGTTATTACAGCATTAAATCCAGCTTTTATTGAGATTCCAAATTTATTTAATATTTTGCGACAAGTGTCGATTAATGCACTCATTGCATTTGGAATGACCTTCGTTATTTTAACTGGGGGTATTGACTTATCGGTAGGTTCTATTTTAGCATTATCAAGTGCACTTGTTGCTGGAATGATGGCAAGTGGCATGGATCCGTTCCTTGCAATGGCAATTGGATTGTTAGCAGGTCTTGTAATGGGGATTGTAAACGGTATCATTATTACAAAAGGAAAAGTGGCACCATTTATTGCGACATTAGCAACAATGACCATTTTCCGAGGGCTCACGCTTGTTTACATGGACGGACGTCCGATCACTGGCCTTGGTGATCACTTAATGTTTCAAATGTTTGGTCGTGGTTATTTCCTTGGTATTCCTGTACCAGCTGTAACGATGATGATTGCTTTCGCAGTTCTGTACTTTATTTTAAAGAAAACAACATTTGGTCGCCGTACTTTTGCAATTGGTGGGAATGAAGAAGCAGCGGCACTATCAGGTATTAATGTAACGAGAATAAAAATAATGATTTACGGTCTTTCTGGTATTTTGGCAGCGCTTGCAGGTATTGTGTTAACATCGCGCTTAGATTCTGCACAGCCAACTGCTGGTTCTTCTTACGAATTAGATGCAATTGCTGCAGTTGTTTTAGGAGGAACAAGTCTTTCGGGCGGAAGAGGATGGATTGTTGGTACATTCATCGGTGTACTTATTATCGGTGTATTAAACAACGGCTTAAATTTATTAGGGGTATCTTCTTTCTTCCAACAAGTTGTCAAAGGGCTTGTTATCTTACTTGCTGTATTAATTGATCGTCGAAAAGAAGCGTAATGGAGGGACAATTCATGAAAAAATGGTTGCTTATGCTCGTTGCATTTATCATGGTAATTACTGCCGGATGTTCAATGGAACCACCGGAATGGGCAAAGGATTCTGGCGAAAAAGGGAGAAATAAAACTATTAAAGTTGGATTTTCTGTTTCCACTTTAAATAATCCATTTTTCGTCACATTGAAAAAAGGTGCAGAAAAGAAAGCGAAAGAAAGTGATATCGAATTGATTGCTGTTGATGCACAAAATGATGCAGCTAAGCAAACAAATGATGTCGAAGATTTAATTCAAAAAGGCGTTGATGTAGTTGTTATTAACCCAACAGATTCAGATGCGGTTGCTTCAGCAGTGAGTGCAGCAAATGCGGCGAATATTCCTGTTATTACAGTAGACCGTGTTGCAAACTCAGGGAAAGTTGTTTCTCATATTGCTTCAGATAATATCGAAGGTGGCAAAATGGCAGGCGAATACATTCATGAACTTATTGGTGAAGGGGCAAGCGTTGCTGAGCTAGAAGGAATTCCTGGATCATCTGCTGCACGTGAGCGTGGGAAAGGATTCCATAAAGTAGCTGATAAGGGGTTAAAAGTTACTGCTAAGCAAGCTGCTGATTTTGACCGTGCCAAAGGATTGTCCGTTATGGAGAATATTTTACAAGCTAATAGCGATATTAAAGCAGTATTTGCTCATAATGATGAAATGGCATTAGGCGCACTTGAAGCATTAAAATCTGCTGGAAAAACAGATGTGGCTGTTGTTGGTTTTGATGCAACGGACGATGCTGTAAAAGCGGTTAATGAGGGACGTATGGCAGCAACTGTTGCACAAAAACCAGAATTAATCGGAGAGAAAGCGATGGAAACAGCAAAACAAGTGACCCAAGGTAAAAAAGTGGAAAAATTCATTCCGATTGAATTAGAGCTTATTAAGAAAAAATAAAATATAAACTTACATTTAGGAAGGAAGAATAACAAATGAAATTTTTTATTGATACAGCAAATATTAACGAGATCAAAGAAGCAAATGAACTAGGTGTATTAGCAGGCGTAACAACAAATCCATCACTTGTAGCAAAAGAAGGCGTGGATTTCCATGAACGCATTCGTGAAATTTGCAATGTTGTAGAAGGACCCGTAAGTGCAGAGGTTATTAGCCTAGAAGCAGATAAAATGATTGAAGAAGGAAAAGAATTAGCAAAAATCGCTCCAAACGTTGTTGTAAAAGTTCCAATGACAAAAGAAGGATTAAAAGCAGTAAAAGCATTCTCAGATTTAGGAATTCGTACAAACGTTACATTAGTGTTCTCTGCAGTACAAGCATTACTTGCAGCACGTGCTGGTGCAACATATGTATCTCCATTCTTAGGTCGCTTAGATGATATTGGTCATAATGGTATGGACTTAATTCGCCAAATTGCTGAGATTTTTGCAATTCACGGTATTGAAACAGAAATTATTGCAGCATCTGTACGTCATAGTGTTCACGTAACTGACGCAGCATTAAATGGCGCACACATCGCAACAATTCCAGCGAATGTAATCGGAGCATTAGTGAAACATCCGTTAACAGATCAAGGAATTGAGAAATTCTTAGCTGATTGGGAAAAAACACAAGAGAAATAAACATATAATAAAAAATCACAGCTCATTTGTTTGAGTTGTGATTTTTTTGTTATTTAGATGGTTAAAAATTCCTATAAATATGTTGCAACGATACTGAAAATAACAACAGATACCTGTAATAACATTTCTTTTTAAGTCATGAAGTGTCTATCAAATGTTGTAGGGAATAGGAATATTTCCGAGGAAATTGTCGAGATATAGTTGGTGTTTATGCATTTTAAAAAATGAGTGAAGAGTTATAGCTTTTACACAAGATTATTGGCATTTCTAATTATAAGATAGGGTTTCTTTTATTAAAAAGAAAGAAACAAAAGTAACGCCATTTTTAATTGCGATAGATATCTTTATTATTCCATTCTTTACCTTTATCTGGGCACGAATAAAAGAGTTAGTAGTCGATTATTTTTCTATTATAGGGCATGTACTCACTGCGCTTATATTTTTTCCTGTTTTGTTAAAAAGTACAATGCATTATGGATTATTAGGAGAGGGAAATTGACGGTGAAATCTTGAGATGTATGTTGAAATAAGGTGCTAAATAAAAATATCCATGTTCATGGGGGAAGATTGTATCAAGATGATTGGTATAGAAGAAAGAGGAGTTTCAACAAATTACAATGCGTAGTATTCGAATACGCTTATTACTGAAAAGTAAAAAAGAACAATAGGAATTTTTAAATATAGTAAATAAAAATCGGAAGTAATAAACTTATGAAACATGATAAAAATATATTTTTAAAATATAGAGACAAATAGAGTTTACCCCTTTTTTTAACGTGAATAAATACATATATTTCAAGATTTTACTAATTTTGAATCTAAAATAATAATTATTTATAAAAAACAAAATTATATATTGATTTTGTCTTTTATTTTGAGTAAAATTCAAAAGGATTAATAAGATAGTGATAGTTTAATAGTTTAATAGAAATCCTTTTTTAGGAAGAGGATGTAGAGTCTAGCAGACTTAGAATGTAGGGAATATTTGTAAATCCATACACAAAGGGAGAGTAAAGTAAGTGACAGCATTGAAAAAATTATCAGCTTTTGTGAAAGGTAGTATTGTTTTATTATGTGTAGCATGTATGTATTTTGCTATACCAACTACACATGCAAGTGCGGAGACAGTTAAGATTTATCTTGATCCAGGTCATGGCGGAACGGATACAGGAGCGATTGGAAATGGTTTAAGAGAAAAAGACTTAACATTAGATATTGCAACACGTATTCGTAACATTTTAAATGCAGAGTATACAGGTTATGAACTTAAAATGAGTCGTACGAGTGATGTATACCCTACGTTAACGCAGCGAACAACTGATGCAAATAATTGGGGAGCAGACTTTTTCTTATCTGTACATATTAATAGTGGTGGTGGCACTGGCTATGAAGATTATAGTTATCCAAATGCAGGAGCACCAACTACGACTTACCAAAATGTAATTCATCAAGAAATTATGAAAACAACTGACCTTTATGATAGAGGAGTTAAAACGAGTAATTTCCATGTGTTAAGAGAAACGAATATGCCAGCAGTATTAACTGAAAATGGATTTATTGATCGAGCAGAAGATGCACAAAAATTAGGTAATGCAACATTTAGAGAACAACTTGCAAGAGGGCATGTAAATGGCTTAGTAAAGGCATTTGGATTACAGAAGAAAACATTTTTAGTTCGTGTGAAAGCAGAAGAATTATATTATTATAATCAACCTGATTGGAATGCAAAGGCTGGTACTGTGAAAAAAGGTGATGTGTTCACTGTTGTGGAAACGTTAACTGTAAATGGTTCAAAAATGTATAAGCTAAAATCAGGAAACTATATAACTGCTAATCCTTCATATGTTGAGGTTTTATAATAAAGATTTAATTAAAAAAAGACAATGATGAGTTAATTCATCATTGTCTTTTTTATTTTTCCTCTGACATAAATCATTCCAGCAAATGTGAGTAAGAATGCTGTTCCAATTACAAAGCTTACACTTGGTGATGCCCCGATTGCTCCAACTGTAAAGGATCCAGCGACAACGCCTAATGAGAAGAAAGCATAAAATAATCCGAATGCCTTCCCGCGTTTATCTTCAGTTGTATTTTCAACAAGTAAAGCATTAATAGATGGGAAGAGGATGGCGAATCCAATTCCGTAAATCATCATAACAACAAAGAGCATGCCTTTTGTTGTAAATATACCAAGTAATGATAAGGCAAGTGCCATGACTGCAATACCGATTACCATCATCTTTGAACGGTCAAATCGATCATAAATACGATTTGTTGGTAGCAAGAAGAAGAGGATGGCAGTAATCCCAAAGACACTTAACATCATACCTGTTGTAGACGCTTTGAGTGCTAATGCCTCTACTTTTACAGGTAACATATATGTGACGATACCTTGTGAGAACATTAATGTAAAAGCGCCAATATAGGCTTGTAATAATGGTTCGGATCTTAGTAATCCTATCATATCTTCTTTGTTCATCATTTGCGTTCGTGATGTATCTTTTCTAGTCACATTGTTTGGTAATAAGAAAAGGGCCACGATTGTACCGAGTACCATTAAGAGCGAAATCGTAATAAAGACCCATTCAACGCCTACTTTTGCTTTCATAATTCCACTGAAGGCTGGACCAACGATAGCTGCTGTTCCGACAGCGGCACCAGATAGTGCCATTGCTTTTCCTTGTTTTGTTGATTTTGTTTGTTTAGATAAGAAAGTAAAGGCTGCAGGAATTAAGAAGCCGTCACTAAATCCATGTAAAAAGCGAACGATGAGTAATTGCTCGCCGCTCTGAACAACGGTATACAATAGTACTATGAAACTTGTAATTCCCATACTCATATAGAGAACTTTCTTTGCACCAAATTTATCAACAGATGCACCTGCGATAATATTTCCAATCATATTGGCAAACGAGTACATACCTACAACAAGGCCGATAATAAGAGGGGTTCCCCCGAGGCTTTGCGCGTAAGTACTCATAATTGGTAATTGTGAAAATGTATCTAAAAACGCTACGATAACAATAAAATAAATGAAATATTTCAAGTGATGTTCACCTCTCCTCTGCTATTATGGCATAATGCGAATTTCACCTGCAATGAAATTGAATTAACAGATGTGGAAAAAAGTACAAAGTGACAAAAAAGTGAACTTTTTTCGTTAAAATTTGGTGAATTTCAGTTTGGTTTTTTGAAATATATGGATAAAAGTACTATAATAGATTAGTAAACTTCACTAGGTTAAGTATATGTACATAGAGAGGGATGCATAAAATGAAAGCATTACTTTGGTATGATCAACGTGATGTAAGAGTAGAAGAAGTTCCAGAACCAGCTGTTCGGCCAGGAGCAGTAAAAATCAAAATTAAATGGTGTGGTATTTGTGGAACAGATTTACACGAATATTTAGCGGGACCTATTTTTATTCCAACAGAAGAACATCCATTAACACATGTGAAAGCACCTGTTATTTTAGGTCATGAATTTAGTGGGGAAGTAGTTGAAATTGGTGAAGGCGTTACAACTCATAAAGTTGGGGACCGCGTTGTTGTAGAACCTATTTATTCTTGTGGCAAATGTGAAGCTTGTAAACATGGTCATTACAACGTTTGTGAACAACTTGTTTTCCATGGTCTTGGTGGAGATGGCGGTGGCTTCTCTGAATATACTGTAGTTCCAGCAGATATGGTTCACCATATCCCGGATGAAATGACTTATGAACAAGGTGCACTTGTAGAACCAGCAGCAGTTGCAGTTCATGCAGTACGTCAAAGTAAATTAAAAGAAGGTGAAGCTGTAGCTGTATTTGGCTGTGGACCGATTGGACTTCTTGTTATCCAAGCTGTTAAAGCGGCAGGTGCAACGCCTGTTATCGCAGTTGAACTTTCTAAAGAACGTCAAGAGTTAGCAAAAATAGCGGGTGCTGATTATGTATTAAATCCAGCAGAACAAGAGGTACTAGCAGAAATCCGTAACTTAACAAACGGTTTAGGTGTAAATGTTAGCTTCGAAGTAACAGGTGTTGAAGTTGTACTTCGTCAAGCGATTGAAAGTACAAGCTTTGAAGGACAAACTGTAATTGTCAGTGTATGGGAAAAAGATGCGACAATTACCCCAAACAACTTAGTATTAAAAGAAAAAGAAATTGTAGGTATTCTTGGATACCGTCATATCTTCCCATCTGCTATTAAATTAATTAGCTCTGGACAAATTCAAGCAGAGAAATTAATTACGAAAAAAATTACTGTGGATCAAGTTGTAGAAGAAGGATTTGAAGCGCTCGTAAAAGATAAAAATCAAGTGAAAATTCTTGTTTCGCCTAAATAATGTATAATATAGAAGAAAGTAGCCTTTTTCTAGAAATAGAAGAGGGCTACTTTTTTTATGTATAGAAAGGTGATGGTTATGGTGCAAGAACTTCAAAACACTTGCAATGAATCTGTAAATCTTGAACGTACTGATACTATTACTTTAAAAAAGAGGCAGGATCGGTATGGAAACCAAAATTTGTTCAAAAGGAAGAAATTTCATATCTGTAGACCAGTATTACAAACAACAATCAGCAAGGTACTGGTGTATTGATGGTGAGGTAATGCCTTTGGGGATGGAGTGGAACATTAACGACAGTTGGCTATGGGGGGAACTCCGCAAATAGACTTTGGGAAAATCTTTACGATATTCTATATTTTCATTGGAATTGGTATAGTGTTTGGGCTTGTTCACAAGCTCGCAGTAAATGTTCAATTGCCAAGTATATTAGCAGGGAGAAAGAAGGAGTAAAAGCAATCAGGATATGCACCTGGTTGCTTTATTTTTTTACAATATTTTAGCTGTTTCTTTGCAGAAAATTAATATTCGTTTACTAAAATATGAATGAGTCATGATGTGAACATTTGCATAATTTATTTTTCAATAGAAATGAATAGAAAGGCGGGATATTCTAATCTTAGATC
This sequence comes from Bacillus sp. UNC437CL72CviS29, assembly GCF_000482345.1. Lineage (NCBI taxonomy): Bacteria > Bacillati > Bacillota > Bacilli > Caryophanales > Bacillaceae > Bacillus > Bacillus sp. UNC437CL72CviS29. The sequence goes on from NZ_AXVB01000025.1 coordinate 21,998, forward strand.
AACCATATGACCTACATATTTAAAGTAAAATAAATATAAGCGGAGGTTTTCATATGAAAAAGAAAGTATTAGCCCTAGCAGCAGCTATTACATTAGTAGCACCATTGCAAAGTGTAGCATTTGCCCATGAAAATGAGAGCGGAAATAAGGTAAGAGTAATTCAATATTGGTCTGCGGAAGATAAACATGCAGAAGGGACAAACTCCCATTTGTGGATTGTCAATCGTGCAATTGATATTATGTCCCGTAATACAACAATTGTAAAACAAGATCAAGTCACCTTATTAAATGAATGGCGTACAGAGCTAGAGAATGGTATTTATGCTGCTGATTATGAAAACCCTTACTATGATAATAGTACATTTGCTTCTCATTTCTATGATCCTGATACAGGGAAGACGTATATTCCTTTCGCTAAGCAGGCAAAAGAAACGGGGGCTAAATACTTTAAACTTGCTGGTGAATCTTATCAAAAGCGAGATATGAAACAAGCATTCTTCTATTTAGGATTATCGCTGCATTACTTAGGAGATGTAAATCAACCAATGCATGCAGCAAACTTTACTAATCTTTCTTATCCACAAGGTTTCCATTCTAAATTTGAAAACTTTGTTGATACAGTAAAGGATAATTATAAAGTGACTGATGGAAATGGCTATTGGAATTGGAAAGGACTAAACCCTGAAGACTGGATTCATGGAGCGGCTGTAGCTGCTAAGCAAGATTATGCCGGTATTGTAAATGGCACTACAAAAGATTGGTTCGTAAGAGCGGCAGTTTCACAAGAATATGCAGATAAATGGCGTGCAGAAGTTACACCAACAGCAGGAAAACGTTTAGTAGAGGCGCAGCGTGTCACAGCGGGATATATTCAGCTTTGGTTTGATACATATGTAAATCGATAGAATGCTTGGTTACTTCTTAGTAATAAACATATACATATCATGACTCATGATCCAGTACAGGCAATCACTTCTATTGAAATAGTTAAAAAGTTTCTTCGTCAAGAAGAAACTTTTTTTGTTTAGACACAGGAGAATGATAGTTTCTTTCCAATATGTATAAGACATATATATAAGGGGAGAGAACGATGTGGAGCGTAACATATTTCAAAAGGTCCCATTACCATGTGCATTTCTTGATGAAGAAGCGTTAGAAAGAAATATTGAGTCCATTGTTCAATTGTGCCAAGGAAAGAAAGTTCGTATTGCTAGTAAATCATTACGATCTGTTCCAGTGATGAAGAAAATTTTAGCCTCTAATCGTTGTTTTCAAGGCATTATGTGTTTTTCACCACGAGAAGTAATATTTTTAATAAAACAAGGATTTAACGATTTGTTGCTTGGGTACCCTATACATGATGAACAAGCACTTCAAGAAATTAGTTTGCTTACAAAACAAGGATTGATAATCACTTGTATGGTAGATTGCGTAGAACATATTGCTTATTTAGAGACAATTGCAGAGGAAACAGGTGGGCGTTTTCGAATCTGTATTGATATCGATATGAGTAGTCATTTTTTTCAGCTTCATTTTGGTGTTAGACGTTCTCCTATACGTACTGCCGCTGAGGCTTTGGACGTTATTGAAAAAGCAATTCAATCTCCTGTTTTACAAATAGACGGTGTAATGGGCTATGAAGCACAGATTGCAGGAGTTGGAGACGATGTACCAAAGCAAGGTTTTAAAAATAAAATAGTTTCTTATTTAAAGAAAAAATCTGTATTTGAAGTGATGGAACGCAGACAGAGCATTGTACGAACAGTGCAAGAACAAGGGATTGCACTTCGTTTTGTAAATGGAGGTGGTACAGGAAGTATACAAACGACAATGCAAGATGAATCTGTTACAGAGATTACAATAGGTTCGGCTTTTTACTCTCCTAAACTCTTTGATTACTATAAAGATATTAAATTTGAACCAGCTGCTGGATTTGCATTGCCAATTGTTAGACAACCAGCCCCTCATATATATACTTGCCTAGGTGGTGGATATATTGCTTCAGGATCAGTTGGGAAAGACAAACAGCCGGAGATTTTGGAGCCAAGTGGAGCGAAGTTGTTAGCTTTAGAAGGAGCTGGAGAAGTACAAACGCCTGTTTATTATGATGGTTCAGAATACCTAACGGTTGGGGATGTCGTGTTATTTAGGCATAGTAAAGCCGGAGAACTATGTGAGCGTTTCTCATCGTTACATCGTATTGCAGGTAACAAAGTGATAGGGAAATATTCAACATACCGGGGGGATGGTCAATGCTTTCTGTAAAAGGGCAAAAATGGAGAAATTGGACAGGGAATGTAGAAGGAAATCCACAATATACGATGTACCCAAAAAGCATACAAGATGTAATAGAAGTAGTAAAGTTTGCAAAAGAACAGGGAAAGAGAATTCGTGTTGTTGGATCAGGTCATTCTTTTACACCTCTTGTTCAAACAGAAGAAATTTTAATTTCTTTAGATGAGCTACAAGGGATTTTGGATGTGGATTCACAATCATTCATAGTAGAAGTATGGGCCGGAACAAAGTTGTATAACTTAGGAAAACTGTTGGAAGAAAAGGGATATGCGCAGGAGAATTTAGGAGATATTGATTCACAATCTATTGCTGGAGCATTTAGTACAGGAACGCATGGAACAGGTATTCAATTTGGTAGTTTGGCAACACAAGTAGTAGAAATTACAGCTGTGCTGGCATCTGGAGAAATTATTGTTTGTTCTGAGAAAGAAAACCCTGAATTTTGGAAGGCATTTCAGTTATCTCTTGGTATGCTTGGAATTATTGTAAAAGTTAAATTAAAAGTCATTCCAGCTTATTCACTTATCTATGAAAGCAAAAAGGAATCGTTATCTACTGTAATAAGCAAATTAGAGGAATATAAGCAGCATCGTCATTTTGAATTTTTTGTGTTTCCGTATTCAGATGATGTTCAAGTGAAAATTACAAATGAAACGACAGTTAAAGGGATAGATTTAAAGTGGCATAAGTTCAAGACGGCACTACTTGAAAATATAATTTTTTCATTATTGTCTAAAGGATGCAAGTTACTTCCTTCTATAAGTAAGGGAGTTAGTAGGCTATCAGCAAAGGCAGTGCCGAATGCAAAAACAATTGGTTCAAGTTATCAAATATTTGCTACATCTCGTAATGTTCGTTTTTATGAAATGGAGTATAGTGTCCCAGCGCAGTATATGAAAGATGTAGTAGGGGAAATTTACAGTCTTATTGAAAAGAAGAAATTCCAAGTTCATTTTCCAATTGAATGTCGCTATGTAAGGGGAGATGATATATGGATAAGTACTGCCTATGGAAGAGATTCAGCGTATATCGCTGTGCATATGTATAAAGGAATGAAGTATGCTGCGTACTTCACAGCGATAGAACGTATTTTTCAAAAGTATGAAGGACGTCCACATTGGGGGAAAATGCATACAATGCGATATGAACAGTTGCAATGTGTTTATCCAAAGTTAAACTCTTTCTTGGAAGCTAGAGAAAAGGTAGATCCAATGGGAGTGTTTTTAAATCCATATGTAGCAAAAATGTTTTCTATTTATGAAAAAAGCTGACAAATTATTTGTCAGCTTTTTTGAGTGTAATTACATTTCGTGTATGACTCATTCGTTCGTAAAATAGTAATTTATCACGACTAAATACGTGCAGTAGAAAATGAATAACAAAGATACCGTTAATTGCAAACATGAATAATAATATAACAAGTAGAATTAAAGGATTCGTATGATTTAAAATAGAACTGCTAGAGAGAATATAGTTAATTCCTCCGAGAACAAAGTAAAACAGTCCATACCGAATGAATAATTCTTTTAATGTAATTCGTTCATTTCTTCCTTTTATATGAATACGAAGTAACGCCTTACCAATTGTTTTTCCGTTCATAAAATACGGAATGATGATGAAGTAGACGAGGACTGCACACGTAATAAAAATAAGATCATATAGATTGGTATAAGATTGCATTTTAGAAATGAAAATAGAATTCCCCTTATTTTTTATACCTGGCACAACAAGGGATAAGAAAATCCAATCAATTTGGAGTGCGATTAGGCGGCGGATAAATCCAACTGGTTTCGTAGCTAAATCGACATGTGCATCTAATTCATTTGATTTAGGAAGGAAGTACGTGAATATTGGCGCGATGAAATAACCAATTGCTCCCCCAAGTGTATTTAAAAATAAATCATCGATATCAAATAAACGATATGCACAATTGTATATACCGTATAACCCAGTCACTTGTGTCACTTCAAAAAATAGTGAGAGACAAAGTGAAAAGAAGATTGTTTGTAAAAAACTACGGCGGAAATAGTAACGTAAATATATGCCGAATGGAATCGTTAACACGGCATTAAATGCGACTTGTAAAAAGGCAGATTCTTTTAATAAGTAAAAATAGGTAGCAGGTTTTGCTAATATCGCTGCTGTATGATTGCTAATTTCTTGAATGAAATAAAACGGTACAAGCTGAACGTGCTGTGTGTTAGCTGGCTGAAGGCTACATGTATCATAGGTTTGCGGTAGAGGTAAGACAACAAGAAAATAGGCGTTTAACAAATAAAGAAGCAAAGAGTATAAAATAAAAGAACGCCATTTATTTAGATAGCCATATTTTCTGTAATTAAATATTAGAAATGGAATCAATAGAACCATTGCTAAAAAAGGAAATAGAATAAATGCTGTTTTAATTGGAAATAAATAAGCTGTCAAAATGTGGCTCCTTTCGAAAAAATTAAGATTTTATTATAGCTTCAATAAAATGTAAAAGCAAACTTTATTTTTAGAGGCGGAAAGGGAATCTGAATTAAAAAGCAACATACCCCTTATTTTTTAGGGATGAGAGAGCATCCGTCCATGCATAGAAACGGTCAGGACATTTTTCAGCCCCATATTAAGCTTAAAACTAAAACAAAAATAGAAAATGAGTACGGGTCACTTTGGTTTAGACGTAGCCATGACTTATAGGTTGAAAATTTAAACTGGATGTATATAGATGAAAGAAGAGCCTTACTGCAAATTTGCAGAAGGCTCTTCTTAGTGGGGATATTTAATATGCGTAGCGTTGGATTTTGCCGAAAGGATACAGCTTTGGAATTGTTGTTTCCATGTTAAAGTGGTGGTTTCCTTTCTTTGAGAAATCCACTCGTGATAATCTTGTTGCGTTTTCCATAATATACGAACTATATACTCATTTCCATGTTCAGTATGCTTCGTACGAGAAAATTCTAGATTAATAAACCCGTATGTACCAGGGTTTGGATAGTATTGTTGTAGAGAACGAATTATTTTTTCTTCATAGCCAAATTTAATATGAATAAGTTTTGTAACAATAAACATGATTGCACCCCTTTTGTATTAGTAATAAGAAATTAGAGTGAGTATCCTGTTTCAGTCATAACATGTGCAATCCCTCCTGTTATTCTTACGAGGTTAGGGTGTGTTTGTAATATCGATTCATCCCGTTCGTAATTCATTTTTAAAGCATGATATATATTTAATATTATACTATTCTGAAAATTTAAAGTAAATAAAAGGAAGACGACAAATTTTTTATAGGAAAATAATCGTGAGTGTACCCGCGATGACACAATAGAAAGAGAAGGATTTTTAAGCTGAATCTTCTATAATGCCCATAATACTTAGTGATAAATCATCTAAGCTAACAGGAATATTTTTAAATTGATGAGGAATCGAAATAAACAAAAATTCACTCTAAAATATAAGAAAAGATAAGCGTGAAGCGAATTTGTAGCAGATTGTCATATGTTGCCAGAAGACTCATTTATGTATCGCTGCAATTTATGCAAGATTTGACAATGTTTTCAATGTCATGTAATCTGTTGTTTCTAATATACGAATCTAGGCCTTTGTAAGATTTGTATGAAAATAAGTTGTTAAAAGTTAAGAGTTTATTACATGTTACAGTTTGTTTTTATTATTTGTCATGAAAAATAAAGTGTATTTAATGAGTTTGTAAAGAAACTGTAAAATAAATCATGTATAACTGTATGAGAAGGGAGTCGGATTATGAACTATTTTAAGCGAATCAGTAGTCTAGTATTAGCAGGAATTATTGGTCTTTCTAGTACAGTTGCTGTCAAAGCTGAGTCAAACGACGAGAAACTAAACAACATGCAGCAGCAATTGCAGCAGAATAACAATGATATTCAGCAAAAAGAACAAGAGAAGCAAGCTGTTAATAAAGAAATACAAGGTATCGAAAGTGAACTACATAATTTAAATAAAACAATTACAAAAAACAAAGAGGAACAGGCTGCTATTCAACTCAAAATTGATGAAACACATAAGCAAATTGAACAGAAAAAGCAAGAAATTATCGTTTTAGAAGATAAGGTACTTGCTCGTAAAGATATTATGAAAAAACGTATGGTTTCTGTTCAAAATAGCTCAAATACAAGTTTAGTAGTAGAAGTTGTAGTAGAATCAAAGAATTTTGCTGATTTCTTACAACGTGTGACGGCAGTATCTACAATCCTAGAGGCAGATAAAGAGATTTTACGTCTTCAAGAACAAGATCTTCGTCAAATTGAAGAAGATAAAAAAGCAATTGACGAAAAAGAAGCATCTTTAGAAGTAGATAAACAAAAATTAGCAAAAGCACAAGCAACTTTACAAGAAAACTTGAAAAAACGTCAAGAAAACTTACAAGCTGTACAGACAAAATATAATCAACTTGCAGGACAAATTAATTTAGCTGAACAAGAAAAAGCGAAAATTGAAGCAAATATGAAAGAAGTCCAAGAAACGATTGCTCGTGAGCAAGAAGCAGCAAGATTAGCAGAAGAAGCTCGTGCAAAAGCAGAAGCGGATGCAAAAGCTGCAAGGGAAGAAGAGGAAAGAGCAAGAGCGGAAGTAGAAAAAGAGGCTGTTTCAAAGCCAGAATCAAAGCCAGAATCAAACCCAACTGAACCTGCCGTGAATAAATCACAGCCGGCACCAGCTCCAAAACCAGAGACAAAACCTGATCAGAAGCCAGGACAAGGCGGGCGTGAAATTTATGTAGAAGCGACTGCTTATACAGCGGATCCATCGGAAAATGGTTACAAATCAGGTGAACATGTGCATTCAGCAATGGGACATGATTTAACTGCAAACCCAGGAATGAAGTTAATTGCTGTAGATCCAAGAGTTATCCCGCTAGGTTCTCGTGTATATGTTGAAGGGTATGGAACCGCAATTGCAGGCGATACTGGTGGTGCAATTAAAGGTCATAGAATAGATGTATTAATGCCAGATAAAGGTTCATCTAGTGCTTGGGGTAGAAGAACAGTTCGTGTTGTAATTTTATAATTGAAAATCAAATCCAACTTTACAATATGTGAAGTTGGATTTTTTTGTAAATTTTAATGTTAAGTCGAGTTTACATTTTGTAAAGTTTAGCATACAATGATGGTGAGAGGTGGTAAAATTGACCATTTGTAATAGAGTAAAGGAGCTAAGAGCCCGTTTTAACTTCACGCAAAGCGTACTAGCTGAAAAGGTTGGTGTAACAAGGCAAACGATTGCTGCAATTGAAAAGGGGGATTACGTTCCATCGTTGTTATTAGCGCTAACGATTTGTGATGTATTTGATTTAAAGATGGAGGGTGTGTTTGTTTTAAATAAGGAGGGAGAAAAAGATGAATAGAATCATGTTGTCGTATGTGGTGAATGTGTTATTTATTGGATTGGCTAGTTGGGCATTTATTGAACTCTATTATTTTGAGGTGGAATTTGCAAATATTATTCAAACAGAGAAAGTACCATTTGAAATATCAATGAGTCTTACACCGTTTTTATTGTTATTGATTGTAGCGATTGTATCAACTATTTTTTATAAAGTTCAAAAAAAGAAATATAAGAAATTATCTTTTTGGATGTTTCCTCTTTTATTTCCACAAGATGATGAGCGCGAAGAAGTCATTACAGCAAAAGCATGTCGTACGACTTTTATAGCGCTTTGGTTTGTTATACCGATTGGAGCTGCATTGCTTGTTATATATCCGATTGTAACCCCGTATATTCCTGCATACCCATTATATGTTGTATTTTTCATCTTCTTTATACAAATGACCGTATTCCATATATCACTTTATCGAAATAAAATTGCTTAAAGACGTGCCACGTGCACGTCTTTTTTTAGTAATAAAGCATCCTATTTTTTACAAAAAATTAACGCATGTCGAAGTGAAGATTTACAAATGCTTTTTATGATAGGAATTAGATTTATTGAATAAAGGGAGTGGGAAAATGAAAAAGAAGGTATTGGTATATGGCGTAATAATTGCAAGTGTATTATGGACAGGAAGTAATGTACATGCAGAAACATTAGAAAAGGATACAGAGCGGATTGTGAATACAATAGAGACGTTACCAAAGGGGAGTATATCTAACCCTGCATACCGCGGGAAAGTGGAACAGATGGTGACGGACTTTATTGGTAAAAAACATAAGGATACAAAGATTAATCGGATTGCCTCGTTTCAAATGCCTAGTAAGAAGGCTGAAATTACAGCATCAACGCCTGATGGGAATACACTAGTTGTTACAGAAGCTGATTTAGGTCAAATTCAAATACTATCAATTGCAGATTTAGAAAATATAAAAGTATTAGGAAATGTGAGTTTTAAAGACATTCATTCAGAAGCGGAAGTAACGAGTGTAACTGTGACACCAGACGGAAAGCACGCATTGGCCGCTTTTCGAACTGGAGATAACTTATATGATGCAAATAAAGGACAAGTGGCGGTAGTGGATTTAGCAGCGCAGAGAGTGGTAAAAACGTATGAAGTAGGTGTAGGACCAGATTCAGTAGCGTTAGCAGCAGATGGAAGAACACTTATTATTTGTAATGAAGATGAAGAAAACGATCCAAATGATGATAATGAAGTAAATATGAAAAAAACGAAACGACCAGGAAGTATTTCTATGATTACATTCCCTGATGGTGATGTTATGCGCGGGGAACATGTCGAGCTGCCAATCCATATGAGTAACATTGGTAATGGAGCGATCTATAAGCATGATCCACAGCCAGAGTATGTTGCGATTAATCCAAAAGGAGATAAAGCAGCTGTCACATTACAAGAAAATAATGCGGTGGCAATTGTCAATATTGCAGAAAAACGAATTGAAAATATATTTGGCCTTGGCACGACAACACATAAAACAGATTTAAAAAAGGATGGCACCATATCTTTTCAAGATGAGATAACTGCACGCCTAGAACCAGATGGTGTGACATGGGATCCATCAGGAGAATTTCTTATTACTGCTAATGAAGGGGACCTTGGTAAAAATGAATTTAAGGATGGTGTGAAATCAGGAGGAAGAAATATTTCTGTATGGAGTCAGACTGGATATCTTGTATACGATAGTATGAATCTTATTGATGAAAAAGTAGCGGCTGCTGGCCTATATCTTGATAATAGAAGTGAAAATCGGGGAAGTGAAGTCGAAAATGTGACAATTGGTAAGATAAAAGGAAATCCGATTTTAGCAGTGGCGGCTGAAAGAGCGAATGCTGTATTGTTCTTCGATATGACAATTCCAATGTTCCCGGTATACATTGGAATTGCGCCATCAGCAGGAGCGGCACCAGAAGGAATTCATAAAATAAATGGTCGAGATTTATTTGTGAGTGCAGATGAAGTAGATGGAGTGTTAAGTTTTTATCATATAAAGTGATGCGGGAAGACTGACTTATCGCGACCAAATAACGGGATAAGTTAATAAAGTGGCTTCTTCTTTTCGTCTTAGACTTGTACATATAGTCATCTTACTTTATCATCTTATATAGAAGTAAGATTCTGTAAAGGAAAGGGATTATGTATGAATAAACGAAGAATATATAGTATACTAGCAATTCTTTTATTTGTTGTAGGTGGTATCTTAATCGGTAAGCCATTTTATGACGGATATAAGGCAGAGAAGAAGCAAACAGAAAATGTACAAGCTGTTCAGAAAATGGAATACGAAAAGCATGAAACAAAATTTGTAGATGCATCTAAAATTGAACAACCAAATTTAGCGGAAGTTGCGAATGCATCGTTAGATAAAAAACAAGTAATTGGTCGTATTGAAATTCCGAGTATTTCATTAAGTTTACCTATTTTAAATGCTTCTACTGAGAAAAACTTATTATCAGGAGCAGCAACTGTTAAAGAGAAGCAAGAGATGGGAAAAGAAAATTATGCATTAGCAGGGCATAATATGTCTAAAAAAGGCGTCCTATTCAGTGATTTATCAACATTAAAAAAGAACGATAAAATCTATTTATATGATAATGAAAATGAATATGAGTACACTGTGACGAATGTATCAGAAGTAACGCCTGATAAATGGGAAGTCGTTGAAAACCATGGGAAAACGGAAGTAACGCTTATTACATGTGTATCTGTATCGGATAACTCAAAGCGTTTTGTTGTTACAGGAGAGTTTGTAAAAGCGAAAAAAATAAAGTGAAACTTTAATCAGTGAAGGGGGCTTCATTCCCCGCTGATTATTAGCTCTCATTAATTGGGCCTTAACGGGTAGTTGATGGGAGTCTTACTGCCCGTTAAGGCGGGATAAAAGGTTAAACAAAAAAGCTGAGGGGCAATCCCTCAGCTTTTTTAGTCCATCCATTTTACTAATTTTTTTGAAAGTAATAGTAATATACAACCTAAGAAAATAGCTACAACGCCAATGACTGTAAATACTTCTGAATAGCCAAGTGAAGTTGTAAAACTAGCGAGTTGACCACCTAAAATATTGGCAATTCCTGAACCAGCCAACCAAACGCCCATTAGTAATGAAGCGAGTTTTACTGGTGCAAGGGCACTGACCATTGATAATCCAACAGGTGATAAAAACAATTCACCTAATGTATGGAAAAGGTAAGTAAAGACAATGAATAATAGGTTTGCTTTCTCTGTAATATTATGTTCGTCACTACCTGTTTTTAATGTGGCAACCACTAGAACCATATAACCAATTCCAAGTAAAATCATACCGAGTCCCATTTTTGTTGGGATTTTTAAATCTCCACGTTTTGTTGTAGCAAGCTTAGCCCATAGTGCTGAAATAGCAGGAGCAAGCAAAATGATAAACAGTGGATTGACCGATTGGAACCAAGATGTTGGGATCTCCCACCCGAATACAGAACGATCAACAAACTTGTTTGTATATAGCGTTAGTGAACTACCAGCTTGTTCAAAACCAGCCCAAAAGAAGACAACGAAGCAAGTTAGAATAATGATAACCGCTGTATGCTGTTTTTCTTTTTTTGTAAGTGGTGTATTACCAGCTGTTTGTTCGCCGGATGGTGCTTGTAAATCTCTTGTTGGTTTTTTTCCGATATCGCCAAGGAAGCGATTAGATAGTGTTGTGAATAAAACTTGTCCAATAATCATACCGATTGAAGCGGCTAAGAATCCGTAACGGAAACCATAATGAACAACGCCATCTACTGTTGTTTTGAATAAATTTTCTGATAAAAATCCACAAACGAGTGGAGCTAAAAATGAACCGACGTTAATACCCATGTAGAAAATCGTAAATGCACTATCGCGTTTTGGATCATGTTCCTCATACAATTCTCCAACAAGCGTAGAAATATTTGGTTTAAAGAAACCATTACCAATAATAATAAGCGCCAGTCCAAGGTATAGGCCAACCTGGTTTTGTAGGGCAAATAGTGTAAGGTTACCGATTGCCATTGTTACGCCGCCTATTGTTATAGCTAAGCGTTTTCCTAGAAAACGGTCAGTTAAGTATCCGCCAATCATTGGAGTAAAATAACATGCTCCAGTATAAAATCCATAGATGGAAAGTGCCCACCCTGGACTAAACCCAAGACCGCCGCTTACTAAAGCTGTCGTTAAATATAATGTTAGTAATCCTCGTAATCCATAGTAACTAAATCGTTCCCACATTTCTGTGAAGAAGAGTAAGTATAAACCTGGAGGATGTTTTTTGTTTCGTTGTTGTTTCCTTTCAAGTTGTATCGCTGATTCCATTTAAGTTTCCTCCTGACACAAACAAAAACAAAGTGAATAGTTTTGTTTGTTTAATATTTTACTTTATTAACTATTGGATGTCAATAAAGGTCGATTTTTCAGAAGAAATTGGAAAACAGAGCAGATATAGAATGAGGATTTCTTTTGTGATAGACTATGGACTATGTTTGTTCTAGCATATAAGTGCAAGAAATTGAAAAACCATATAAAACCTTTCTTTTTTAGGCGGGAAGAGAGCATCCGTCTATGCATAGAAGCGGTCAGGATTCTTTTTAGCCCCATGCCGAGTAAAACAAAAGGAGAAAATGAGTGAAGGTCTGCTTTTGTTTACATAGCCGCAACTAATATGTTGGAAAATCAAAATCGAGTTATATACTTCCCTTTTTAGAGGGGAGAAGAGGAGTGCGAATCATCTTTTATTAGGCGTAGCGGCTATATGTTGAAAAATTAAAATGGGATTTATATAGGCTGAAAAGGATTCTACTTTATATGAAAGTAAAGAAGGAGAAAGAAATGAAATCACTACAGAAAAAAGAAATTTTGCTTATGAGCCTGATGTTATTTTCCATGTTTTTCGGAGCTGGAAATCTAATTTTTCCACCTTTCCTTGGATATGAAGCGGGGGAACATGTGTGGATTGCATTGTTCGGCTTTATTATATCAGCAACTGGACTTCCGATATTAGGTGTAATGGCAATTGCTAAAGCCGGAAGTTTTCAAGGATTGGCCAATCGTGTACATTCTTCCTTTGCAATTATTTTTCCATGTTTAATTTATTTGTTTATCGGTCCTGGACTTGGTATACCACGTGCCGGGAGTTTAGCTTTTGAAATGGGGCCAGGTCAGTTCTTCCCAGAGACTAGTAGTGTATTACTACTCATTTACACGGTCATCTTTTTTAGTATTGTATATTGGCTAAGTTTATCACCATCAAAATTGATGGGGCTGTTTGGAAAGATATTAACACCCTTATTATTGTGTATGATTGCTCTTATCTTTATAAAGAGTATGATTACACCAGCAGGAGATGTTCAAGCACCAGTAGGGAACTACGGACACGCTCCAGTATTTCAAGGTTTTTTAGATGGATATTTAACAATGGATGCTTTAGCGGCATTAATCTTTGGAATTGTTATGGCAAATACTTTGCGTGCTAAAGGAGTACAAGATGAAAAAGGACTAGCAAAGTATATGAGCATGGCAGGTATCGGTGCTGGTCTTTTATTATCTCTTATTTATGTCATTTTGGGATATGTTGGATCAATAAGTGGTTCGCTTGGAAAGTTCGATAATGGAGCACAAGTATTAGCTCATATTATGACTACATTATTTGGACAGGGCGGCATGGTATTATTAGGAATTATTTTTACTGTTGCTTGTTTATGTGTATCGATTGGACTTGTTACATCTTGTAGTCAGTTTTTTGCAGAAGTATTTCCGAAAGTATCTTATAAAGTGTGGGCTTTTGTCTTGAGTGTAGTTAGTATGATTCTTGCTAACCTAGGATTAACACAAATTTTAAAAGTATCAGTTCCTATTCTTGGGTTTATTTATCCGATTGCTTTAACACTTATTATTTTAGGACTATTTCATAAGTATATTAATAAGTATACGTATATATATCCAATGACAATTGGATTTGTAGCAGTGTTTAGCGGGATAGATATTTTAAATCGAAACGTGTTACTTTCAAAATGGACGCCTATATTAGAAAACATTCCTTTGTATACAGAAGGAGTAGGATGGATTATTCCAGCGATTGTAGGTGGCTGTTTAGGAATGATTGCCAGTATTTGTATCAATAAAAAAAATTAAAAGAAAAAGGTGTTTTCTATATTGGAAAACGCCTTTTTTGTTTAATTTAATTCGCCTATAAACCATATTTCTTTGTCATTGTAATTATCGTCAGTAAAAATTTCTCTGTAGCCTTTTACCTGTAATTCTTTAGGTATATGTAAGCCAAATTCTTTTTCAATATCGCGTTCTTGTAGTAATGGAATCCACTGTGGTCCGTCCATGTATCCACTTAGAAAGCCTTCAAAAAATCGTTCGATCCCTTGCTTACTAAATACAATGAAGATATTAGAAGTGTGTAAGTTCGGAAAAGAGACACCCAAATAAATACGATACTCCTTTTCAACTTTAGTTTTCATATGAATGAAATGCTCTACTTGATTGATTGCGGTCTGTAAATAAAATCGTTTCATCGAGTTTGATTTACGTTTTGAATTCATATAAGAAGGATTGATGGGAAGATGGATAGACCAGCAACCTAAAGAAGATGTTTCAGTCGCATTTGGTAAAGAACTTGTATGTGCGATGGTAGATTTTAAAAAATTGCGGCATACTCTCCTTAAACCACGAATTTTCTTTTTTGAACGATGATTCCAAATTGGCGGTTTCAAACAAACACCTCATAAACATTATGTTTTAATTTTCATGAAAATAGAATAGGGATTGCCATTTGCTACTATAATAGCAGAAACTGGAGATTATTAGGGGAATTTTATTAAAAAATGAATAGATTAGGAGTATTATATAAATAACTGGTAATTTATCCAATTGTTATAATGCATTCTACTATTTTAACAGCATGATCAGAGGGGGGAGAAAATGAAACAAGATTTGGGTAAAAAAATAGAAGCTCTAGAAACAGCAATTGATACATTGCAGGAGACGCTCTATGAGTTAAAAGCACAGCAAAGAGAAATGGAAGAAGAAAGAGTTCAACAAGTAAAGGAACCTATTGAGAAGAAACAAGATGTTAGTATCCCTGTGCAAAATGTACGACAAGAAGAAAGAGTCATTAGCCAAGAAAGTGTGACGGAACCGGAGATAAAGCAGGTGGATATATCTGCGTTTAAGCCTGAACCATTTGACATTATAAAATTTTGTCAAACATGGCTACCACGAATTTTCGTTGCAATTATGCTACTTGGGGTAATTTGGCTATTTAAAGCGGGGGTAGATGCAGGATTACTTACTCCAGCAATTCGTATTGTATTTGGCGTAGCATTATCAGTTGCTTTGTATTATGTAGGTGATATACAAATAAAAAAAGAACGTCAAGCGTTAGGTT
The DNA here is from genome assembly GCF_000482345.1 of Bacillus sp. UNC437CL72CviS29. NCBI lineage: Bacteria > Bacillati > Bacillota > Bacilli > Caryophanales > Bacillaceae > Bacillus > Bacillus sp. UNC437CL72CviS29. The sequence continues at coordinate 37,088 of NZ_AXVB01000025.1, forward strand.
TGGTATTAGCTGGAGGAAGTATTACAGGCATTGTTTTAACGACATTCGCTGCACATTATTTGTATCATTTCTTTCCGGCAATGATGGCATTTATATTCAACATTATTTGGATTATACTCGGTATCTATTTAGCTAAGCGATATCAATCAGAGTATCTCGCTATATTTGTATCTGTAGGCGCCTTTTTTGTACCGTTTTTATTAAATAGTACAACACCTAATTCTTACATTTTCTTTGGATATGAAACGGTGTTAACGATTAGTTTATTATGGTATGCGTATAAAAATCGCTATCAATATTTATATGTGGTGTCTTACAGTGTTGCTGTGCTTGTAACGTTTTTCTTTTTTGTGATTATGACAGTATTATTAGGTCATTTACAAGTGCAATTAACGATTGTTTATGGATTGATTCATATTATGTTGTTTTGGCATATGTTTATTGATAAAAACTTTATTTACGAGCCCCGGATGGCGATATTTGGTGCTAATGCTATCTTTTTCGTTATGGCAATTGTGAAAATTCCAGACTTTACAACATGGGGATTGTTAATTTGTACAATTGTACACACTGTAATGTTTGTGGCTGACTATATGAAAAATAAAAAATCGCCATTTACAGATCTTTTATTTGGTTTTGCGATGGGGTCGTTTAGTTTAGCGATTTTATATGAATTTAGTTTAGTGAATGGAGCAATTGTATTGATGTTACAAGGTTTTTTAGGTATCGTTGCTTCTGCGAAATTAAAACAAGAAATCAAGTTTTATATTAGTGGAGTTATTTATGTAATCGGTATGTTGCAAACCCTTGTTAGCCCATTTGAGACATTCATGTCAGCGGCTTTTGTAGCCCACCTCATTTTAGTTGGAACATTTTATTATGGAATGATGAAAGTGAAACCAATGTTGAAACGCTTTGGGAAATATGTGTATTCGATGACGTTATATAGTTTTATGGTACTTGTATTTATTACGATTACTAGAATAGGAGAGGTTCTTTCAACAGACGGAAGTATTATCAGTGTACCTGTCTCTCTTGCATGGATGATATATGCTTTAGTTTCAGTTTGGTTTGGGCGTAATAGAGGAATGAATGAAATATTATACGCCGGATTAGTTGTGTTAGTTGTGACAGTGAGTAAGTTATTCTTCTTGGATTTACCAGAAGTATCAATGATGATTCGTGCAGTATTATTCTTACTTATTGGTGGACTAGGAATTGTTATTTCTAGAATGTTTTTCTCGAAAGAAAAAGGTGATTAGTAAAAAAAGCAATCCATTTAGGATTGCTTTTTTACTATTTATTATTAATAGTGACAGCTTCATTATATTTTGTCGTTGTATTTTGACGAAGACGTAAAGTGGCTTGTCCAGTTGTATTCGGTGCGAGTTGTACATTTACTACTTTTTCAGCAAAACCTAGGCTATTTGTTGTGAAAGAGAATACACTACTATATCCAAAAGTAGAAGGCCAAGTACCATTTTCATTTTGTACTTTCGCAATTTGTGTTCCTCCAGTTGTAAAAATCCCTAGAGAATAATTATTGTATGTCGCATTAGGTAATAAATTGTTTGCTTGAAGTCTTATTTGAAATACTTCGTTGCTTGGTAGAATACTAGGGCGAATGACTGTATAATCGCTAGTTGTTACAGTTCCCTTATATCCATAAGAACCAGGCTTAAATGTATTTGTATTGAACCATTGATATCCTTGATTTGGAGCGCTCCAAGGTTCTGGTTGTGGCTCAGTTGATAAATTAGGTTGCTCAAATGTTTGTAAAGGTGTTGGATTATCAAGTTGTAGGCCATTTACTTGATCTAAACTTGTATAAGTTTCTGGTTTAGATAACCAATTAACAATGTTTTCCAATAGAATAGCGTCATTTTCTTCTTTATATCCATCATATGTTTTTTTTGCTTGTCCTGTATCTTCACGAACATATTTTGGTGAGGCATCCTCAACAGGAGAAGAATCACCAATAAAGGCTGCTTTTCCAAGGCCAACTTTAGCAATTGCAGCATAAGGACCTTCTGCAATACCGCCACCATTATAAACACCGCTATCAACAGCGCTATTCCATTTTGATGGGTTTTCTGGAAGATATACGATTCCTTTCGCTAATTTAGGGTTTGTAATGGCAAGTGTAGAACCAGCATGCATAGCTACTGATGAAATCCCTTTTGTAATACCAAAGGATTGTTCAGGTGATACAATATTTTTGGCAGAAACATCTCCAAGCGCATTATAGCGAAAGCGAATACCAAAGTTTTGGGATAACCAATCGGAGCTTTCTACTCCTTGCATTGCTGGTGAGTTTGCTTCTTCATTAGACATCCCTTTTGCCGGGTTGTCCCATGCACCACGTCTGTATCCATTAAATACCTCTGAAGAATCCCAACGATTCTTATTTCGGTCTGCATTATAATGATCTGCGATAAAGAAAATACTACCACCATTTTTAACATACTGTAACATGGCATCTTGTTCAGATTTTTTATAAGGAATATTTGCTTCAGGAACGATAAATACATGATAATCTTTTAAATTTTCATATGTAATAGGTGTAGATTGGCGAAGCTCTTTTACAAAATATCCGTTTTTAGCAATACCATTTCCAAAATCAGAAAAACCACCATCAATGACCCAATCGGCTGTACCGGCTGTTTGCCCGTGTGTATTATCAAATAATACTTTCTTCCCATTGTTTTGATTTACAACTTTTGCAGCAATCTCTGGTGCTGGATCTGTAGAACTTTCAGCGAAAGCTAGTGGAATAGAAGTGCTTCCGATACTGAATGTAATTGCTGTTGCTAAAGAAAGTTTAAGCCATTTTTTGTTCTTCATAGAAGAATCCCCCTAATAATAAATATATGTGCCTTAATAATGTAATGGATTTTTTTATGAAAATAAAGATGGAAAATGTAAAATATACAAAAAATTTGTAAAAATAACATGGATTTTGTTGATAAATATTTGTGTGAAAAATAAGAAAACCCCTTCCTCGCTATAAGGAAGGGGCAACATATTTAACTAATTTTTGAAGTTTGTGCAGCATCTATCTTATGAAATCCTTTTAAGTAATATACAACTACTAATGAAATCAACCAAATCGGACCAACAATTAATGCGATTCGTGTATCTTCTGAATAAGCCATAATTCCTAATACTAATGCAAGGAAAGCAAGTGAAAAATAAGAACTTAATGGATATAAAGGCATTTTGTACGTTAAATTTTGCTTAGTTTGTGCTGGTAATCCTTTTCTGAATCGGATTTGAGTAACTAATATGATCCCCCATGTCCAAATTGCACCGAACGTTGAAATACTAGTAAGCCATGTAAATACTTTTGCAGGAACAAGATAGTTTAAAATAACACCAACCAGTAAGACTAAGGAAGTTGCTATAATTCCACTACTTGGAATGCCATTTTTATTTAAACGGCCGAATTTTTCAGGCGCCTTTTTTTGCTCTGCCAATGTAAATAACATACGTCCTGTACTAAATAAACCACCGTTACAAGAAGAAAGAGCTGCCGTTAAAACAACGAAGTTAATAATTCCCGCTGCTTTTGCTATACCAATTTGTTGGAATGTTAATACAAACGGACTTCCTTTATCGCCAAGTTCATTCCATGGATAAATTGCCATCATAACAAATAATGCTCCAACGTAGAACAGTAAAATGCGCCAAAATACGTTATCAATTGCTTTTGCAAGTGTTTTCTTCGGATTTTGTGCCTCACCAGCTGTGACACCGATAAGTTCGACTCCTAGATAAGCAAATAAAACCATTTGTAAGGAAAGAAGTAACCCAGAAAAACCATTAGGGAACCATCCGCCGTGTGACCAAAGGTTCGAAATTCCAGTAGCGATGCCATCATTTCCAAATCCAAATAGAATAATTCCTGTCCCAATTACAATCATACAGATAATTGTGACAATTTTAATTAAAGCAAACCAAAATTCAAGCTCTCCAAATACTTTTACAGATAAAAAGTTAAATGCGCTCATTAATACGAGAGCCAATAACGCCCAAATCCAGCGCGGGATATCTGGAAACCAATATTCCATATAAATTCCAGCGGCAGTGATTTCAGCCATACAAGTAACAACCCATAAAAACCAATAGTTCCATCCAGTTATATAACCTGCTAAGGGTCCTAAATAATCATGTGCGTATTTACTAAAAGAACCAGCAACTGGTTGTTCAATTGCTATTTCCCCAAGAGCACGCATAATGAAGAAGATAACGAGTCCAGCAATCATATAAGCTAATAGAATAGAAGGTCCAGCTAATTTGATAGCAGAAGCAGATCCTAAAAATAGTCCTACACCAATAGCGGATCCAAGAGACATCAATGTGATGTGTCTTTGTTTTAGACCGCGGTTTAAAGTTCCTGATTTGTTTGTTTGCTGCATAAAAAGCCTCCTTATAGGATGAAAAGATTGAATGCGCTTACTAGAAGTGCAACTATTTTAAATTATAAAACATTTCTGTCTGTTATGCTACAAAAATTGTCGATGTATGTTGTACTATATCTGTATTTGTCAGACCTAAACTTAAAATTCTAACTATTATTGAATACATTGACTCTTTCTTTTATTGATTGGTAAGATTAAGTATTACATTTTCTCGCATAATTATAAGAATGTGTGATAATAATTCATTGTGTAGGAAGGGTACTTAAGCATGTTTCAATTACAAAAGTATAACACTTCTGTGAAGCAAGAGATTTTAGCTGGCATCACAACATTTTTTACATTTGCGTACATTCTTGTCATCAATCCGAAAATACTATCTGATGCAGGTGTACCTTTTGATCAAGCATTTACGGCAACTATTATTGCGACAATTGTCGGAACATTATGTATGGCGTTTTTTGCAAATTATCCAATCGTCATTGCTCCAGCCATGGGGATGAATGCGTACTTTGCTTATTCTGTTGTACAAAAAGCAGAAGGCATTACATATGCTATTGCGTTTTCAGCAGTATTTGTAACGGGTATTATTTTTCTTTTATTGTCTTTTACATCATTTCGTCAAAAGCTTATTGTAGCAATTCCAGATAGTTTGAAGCATGCTATTGCAGGTGGGATTGGGTTATTTATTGCTTTCATTGGTCTTCGTTTATCTGGTATTATTGTTGATTATCCATCTAATTTAGTTACAATTGGAGATTTTCATTCACCGGCTGTTATTTTAACACTGATTGGTTTAGTGTTAGCAGCAGTGTTAATGGCATTACGTGTGAGTGGTGCGCTATTTATAAGTATGATTGTAACGGGGATAATTGCCTTCTTTACAGGGCAATTGAAGTTTAGTGATCAAATTGCAGCGATTCCTCATTTACCAAAAGGGATTATCGTTTCCAATCCTATAACTGCATTTTCTGATGTAATGGAATATGGGTTATACGGCGTTGTTTTTTCATTCTTACTCGTACTTTTATTTGATACAACAGGGGCTTTGCTTGGTCTAATTAAACAAGCTGGTTTAAATACAGATAATGCTGAAAAGCGTTTCGGTAAAGCATTTATTGCTGATGCAATAGGTGGTACAACGGGAGCAGTGTTCGGGACAAGTCCGACAGCGGCAACGATTGAATCGTCAGCAGGAATTGCAGCAGGTGGTAAAACAGGATTAACAGGTATTGTAGTAATCTGCTTAACGATAGTTACAGCATTTTTCAGTCCTGTAATTGCTTCTTTATCAAGTGTGGCAGCAATTACGGCTCCCTCATTAATTATAGTAGGGAGTTTAATGGCACAAAGTATTCGTGATATTAACTGGAATGAATTTGAAGATGCATTGCCGGCATTTTTAATTTTTGTAGGGATTCCATTAACATCTAGTATTGCGAACGGAATTGCACTTGGATTTTTAATTTATCCAATTTTAAAAATTGTGAAAGGGAAAGGGATGGAAGTTCATCCGCTTCTGTATTTCTTTGCAATTTTATTTGGATGTCATTTGTTCTTATAATATAGAAAAGAGTATTTATTTGTAAGAATTTAACATTAATCGTGAAGTTTCTTTGTTTTTTGGTTCCCTCTTTATTATTTATAATTATAGAAGAATGATAAGAGCTAAAGAAGATAACTAAAGCATAGAAAAACCTTCCGGGCATATGGAAGGTTTTTTCATGTCTTTTAAAGAGAAAATATCAAGAATCCACCGCAAATAATAAAGAATACGAATCCTAAAATAAAGGGTGTACTAATAATTCCTAGTAAAATAAATGGTCGCCCTCGATATGCTTCGTATCCTCCCCAAGATAATAAAGAGACTCCTACAATAATAAATGTAATCTCAATCCAGCGAATAAGAACTCCAAATAATATGATGAGAGCTAGAAATGTAACTGCAAAGCCAATCATCCATTGTTGAAAAGGACGAGGTTTTTTTGATGAGTTTGTATTACTCATAAATACCTCCTGAAAATTCGGAATTGTTTTATAATAAGTATTATTTTACAATATATGTATTATTAAAGATAGATAATAGACGTAAGAAAGGTATAATTATATGGAATTTCCAATTTATTTACATGTATTTGGAGTAAAGCTACATCCTCATGCTATTTTTGAATCACTCGGTATGTTTCTTGGGTTTCGTTATTATTTAAAAAGTCGACGAAAAGAGAAGATTCCAGAAGTAAAAGCGCTATTCATCTTTTTAGGTGCTATATTTGGTGCTTTTCTTGGGGCGATTCTTTTGGCAACACTGGAGCATCTTTTGCAGGTTCAGAAAGTAATAGGGGAGAATGGCTGGCAAGGATTGATTCAAGGGAAAACAATTGTAGGCGGTTTGTTAGGTGGACTTATTGGTGTAGAAAGTGTGAAGAAAATGGTTGGTCATACAGAATCAACGGGTGATGATATGGTCATTCCTCTGGTACTAGGAATTGCAATTGGTAGAATTGGTTGTTTTTTAACTGGCATTGGAGATGAAACGGTAGGGATACAAACAACATGGTCAGTTGGAATTGATTTTGGTGATGGGATGCTCCGGCATCCGACACAATTATATGAGATTGGTTATTTATTTATCCTTATGATTTGCTGTATTTGGCTAAGTAGACATAAACCGTGGGAAGGGTTCGTTTTTCAAATCTTTATGTTGGCATATTTAAACTTTCGCTTTTTGGTTGAATGGCTCAAGCCGACAGATAAGTTATATGTGCATTTGAGTGCGATTCAATGGGCTTGTATTTTGGGTGTTTGTTATTATGTTGTGTTAGTTATGAAAAAGAGAAAAGGGGAAAGACGACATGCCAAATAGGGACTATTTATATTATGACCTAACGAGTAGTGTGTGCTCCACATGTTTACAGAAAGTAGAAGCGAAGATCATTATACAAGATGAAAGAGTCTATATGGTAAAGCATTGTATGTTGCATGGCCGAGAAAAGGTGCTCATTTCAACAGATGTCTCGTATTATAAGCAATGCCGCGAATTTATTAAGCCGAGTGAAATGCCATATCGTTGGAATACACCTATTAAATACGGGTGCCCTTATGATTGTGGACTTTGTTCGGATCATGAGCAACACAGTTGCTTAAGTATTATTGAAATTACAGATGTATGCAATTTACAGTGTCCGATTTGTTATGCAGAATCATCACCAAAGCGCACTACATGGCGAACAGTAGAACATGTGGAGATGATGTTAGATGCCGTTGTAAAAAACGAAAAGAATCCAGATGTTGTTCAAATTAGCGGCGGTGAGCCAACGCTTCATCCTCATTTCTTTGATATATTAAATATTGCAAAACAAAAACCAATTAAACATATTATGATTAATACGAACGGTTTACGCATTGCACAGGATATTACGTTTGTAGAAAAGTTAGTAAAATATACACCTGGATTTGAAATATATTTACAGTTTGATAGCTTGGAAAAAGAAGCACTGCAGAGTTTACGCGGGGTTGATTTACGTGAAATAAGAAGAAGAGCGATTGAGAACTTAAATAAATACAATATTTCTACAACCCTTGTTGTTACATTGAAAAAAGGAGTAAATGATAAGGAAATAGGTGAGATATTACAATATGCAATACAACAAAAATGTGTACGGGGTGTTACATTTCAACCTATTCAGCAAGCGGGACGAACAGAAGATTTTAATCCTGAAACCAATCGTTTAACATTAAGTGAAGTACGTCAAATGATTATCGAACAATCTTCGTTATTTACAGAAGACGATATAATACCGGTTCCTTGTCATCCGGATAGTTTGGCGATGGCATACGCATTAAAATTAGATGGATCTATTTTTCCACTAACCAGTATAATTGATCGAAATATTTTATTAGAAGGAGAGCGGAATACGATTGTTTTTGAAAGTGATGAGCAATTAAAAGGACAAATCTTTAAGTTATTTAGCTTAAATCATTCACCAGAAAGTGGCTATGATTCATTAAAAGAATTGCTCTGTTGCTTGCCAAAAGTTAGTCTTCCAACAGGGATTGGTTATGAGAATGTATTCCGCGTATTAATTATGAAGTTTATGGATAATTATGATTTAGATATACGTTCGGTAAAGAAATCCTGTGTTCATATTGTACATCCTGATGGAAGAATTATTCCGTTTGATACGTATAATTTATTTTACCGTGATGAGAAAGAAGAGTATTTAAAAGAGCTACAAGGAGAGGGGGGAATTATAAAATAAAGAGGATGACCTCTTTATTTTATAATGTTTTATACATTAATTTATGAAGTCCAATTGGATGAATATCAAATATTTCGCCATGCTCAAGAAATCCTAAACGTTTATAGTAATCTGTAACGGTAATACGAGCATTACACCACAATAGCTCTGCTTCACGCTCTTTTAACATTACTTCAGCTTGCTGGATTAATGAGCTACCAGCATGTTGTTTTCGAAAGCTAGGCATTGTAGCCATGCCTCGCAAACGATAGTGATTATTACCTTGTAAGGAAGGTTCTGATTCAGCTGAGAAAGATGCGATGCTAATGAGTTCAGCATGTAAGAAAGCACCGAGATGAAAGGAATTTGTTTCGTAATCAGATGGGTATTTACAATCTTCCAACTGTTGAGTTGGACGTAAAATTTTTTGACGTAGTTCGTATGTTTCAGAGGCATCAATACATCTAATTGTAACCATACAGAATCCACCTTTCTTATGACGCTTTTTCTATGAGTTGTAAAAAGAAATAGGCCGGTGCAACACAAAGACCTAATATACTACAAGTACCAATGAGAAGAGAAAGAAAGAGACAAAAGTATTTCGTTCCATTTGTTTTTTTCCATCCATAACTGCAAATTTCAATGCTAATACCGATGAGAATAATGGCAACGAGTACTTCTGCGAGTAGCAAAAGAGCTAAAGTTGAAATAGACATAGTGTGATTCATCCCCAGAATATTTGATAGTAATATTTTACCATTAAAAAACGAGAATCTTAAGAAAAAGTTTGAAAGTGTATGGTGAAAGGAATAAGTGTTATGTAAGCAGAAAGTCCCCTCGTGATGAAAAGGGGACTTTCTGCTATTCTAATATGCTTTTCATTGTATCAATATGTTCTTTTGAACCTGTTACAAGAAGCGTATCACCATGTTGTAATGTTGTATCACCATGAGGTACCAATGCTTTATTACCTCGGTAAATTTGAATGATGAGTACATCACCTAGGAATGGTAAGCGACGAAGCGCTAAACCATTATATTTATTACTACGTAATTCGATCTCACGAACCGTTTCGTTTGCAGTTGTAATTAAACGAACGAGACTTGGTTTATCGATAAGTGCACGTAATAAAATTCTTGTAGAGTTGATGGTTGAGAATACGGCAATATGTTCTTGCGTTGCTTTTTCTTGTAGAAGAGGATCCTCTACACTTGCAATGACGTGTTCAACACCTAATTCTTTCGCATGTTCTGCTAATAATAAGTTTTGTTCATCATCACTTGTTGCGACAACAACTCGATCTACATTGAATGCTTTGTGTTCGTCTAATTGTTCTATCGTCATTGTATCTAATTTTACAATAGGGAAGTCATGAGATGTTGCTTCCTCTGCATTTACTTTATTTTGACGCATCATGTATAATGTTACATCATAATCTTCACGTTTTAAATCAAGTGATAATGGAAGAGTGATTCGACTTGCTCCAATGATAGAAACTTTTGGTTTTGGTGTTTCAACCCTTGGAAACATCTTTTTAAATAACACAGGTGCAAAAATACATGTAATAACTGCACTTAAAATAAGTGAAGCAGATAGACTCGGACTAATGATATTTAGCTTTTCACCAATTTGTGCCGCAGCGATAACTAATGAAAGTGTAGATGTTAATAAAATGGCACTTCCGAGTACAATGTTACGTGGATACCATTTTCTTAGTACAAGCGATGGCAATAATTTTGAAATAAAGAGTCCAACAATTAAAATGGGAATCATTAGCATACTAGAAGGCTCTTTAAAAATCGACCATACTTCTAAATTAACCCCAACCATAACGAAGAAAATGGGAATGAAGAAACCATATCCGATGGAATCAAGTTTTTCGACCATATCTTCATTTGGTGATAGTAAGGATACGAGCACGCCTGCTAAAAAGGCTCCTAAAATATTTTCTGCACCAACAGATTCAGATAATCCGACTAATATTAAAATGAGTGCAAAAACAGCACGTGTGTCAATTTGTACACTACCAGCTTTTAGGCTTTCTAAGTATGGAATATTTTTAAAGCGTCTTGCCACAAAGTAAATGACAATACCTGCGCCAAATAGAACGAGAAGAAGCCACATGCTCCGACCACTTTCGGAATTTAACCCGACAAATACAGCGAGTAGAATCATTGTAACTAAGTCAGCAATCACAGCGACTAATAAAATAATTTGGCCGATTGCTGTTTTTCCTAAGTTATTTTCTTTTAATGTCGGTACAACAACACCTAAAGAAATCGTTGAGATAATTAATGTCATGAACATTGCATTATCGACAAATCCAAGCCATACAAATATAAGTGATAGGGCATAGGATAAGATGAAAATGAATAAAAAGATAATGCTTGCGGCTTGGAACGTATTTGGTTCATTTGTCGTATTCTTTTTTCCTTTTTGTTTAAAGATCGAAAAGTCAATTTCTAAACCGCTTAAGAACATTAAGAAAATAAATCCTAGTGTTGATAAGACTTGAAGCCACATATCTGGCTCAATAACGTTAAACCCACTTTTTCCTACAAAAATTCCTGCAATAATTTCTGCAACAACGACAGGAATTGCTTTTAACTTAAAGCGTTGCAACAAAAGGGGAACGAAAAACGCGATTGCGACGACAATCATAAGTGATAAGACTGAAGAATGTTGTTCCATTGCGTTCTCTCCCTTCAAATAATATAGTACATATTTTAGCTATATTATTTGAAGAAAAGCAATGCATATGAACTCGATTCCATAAAGAAAGAGTTTTCTTAACATTTGTCATAATAAGTATAGTTTACATGATAATGTTGTAATTTCCGTAATATGGTGGAGGAGGGGATAAATAAAAAGACTGCTGAGATTATCTCAGCAGTCTTTTTCATGTCCATTACATAGAGAAGAAAATCCATACAGTAAGACCAACTGTTGCAATTGCAACGAAGAAACTGTATATCATTGTAACAATTTGAATTGTACCTTCTCCTTCTCTTAAGTGCATGAACATAATTAATTGTAATAAACCTTGCGCAAGTGCCATTACGATAATTGTTGTTAATATCGTCGAAAGTGGCAAGTCTGTGTAAAGCGCAACGTATAAAGCAAGGAACGTTAGTCCAAGCGATAAAATGAACCCGAAAACGTGTGACCATGGAAACCCGCTATGCGTGTGTCCATTTGCTTGTGTATTGTTTTGTCCCATTATTACGCCACCATCCCGTTCAAGTAAACTAGTGTGTAAATAAAGATCCAAACAAGGTCAAGGAAATGCCAGTATAAGCTGATAATAAATACTTTACGAGCTGTAACTGGTGTTAATCCGCGTTTTAAAATTTGGATGATTACACAAGTTGCCCAAATGATACCACCCGTTACGTGGGCACCGTGTGTTCCAAGAAGAACGAAGAATCCAGATAAGAATGCGCTTGTTTGGATCGTAGCGCCTTCTCCAACATACATGATGAACTCTTCAATTTCAAAGAATAGGAAGCCTGCACCTAAAAGCAATGTGAAAAGGAACCATCCTAACATAGCTTTTTGGTTGTTTTTACGCATTTCATGAATTACGATACCGCATGTAAAACTACTTGTTAAAAGTAGTAATGTTTGAATTAAAAGTGTTTTAACTTCAAACAAGTCTGCTGGTGTTGGGCCATCCGCCGTACGACCAGCAAGGACTAGATAAGAGGCGAAAAGTGTTGCGAACAGCATAATTTCAGCCCCTAGGAAAATCCAGAACCCTAGAATATTCAATCTGCTTTGTTCAGATTGATATTCTAAAGGTAAGCTTTTATCTAAAGCCGCCATTTCGTTTCACCTCTCATGCTACATGTTCTGTTTTTTTAATTTCATCAACGCTTACGTAGTAACCATCGTCATAATCAAATGAACGGTAGATCATACAAGCTAGCATACCGATACCACCAATAATTGCTAACCAGAACCAGCTAAATACTAACGCAAAACCAGCAAGACCGATAAAGCTAGACATAATAATAGGAACACCTGAATTGCTTGGCATGTGAATTGGTTTTAATTCATCTGCTTTTGGTGTAATTGTTTCTCCACGTTTCTTCATGAACCAGAAAGCATCAGCTTCTTTAATTTCAGGAAGTTTAGCGAAGTTATAATGTTGTACAGGAGATTGAGTTGCCCACTCAAGTGTACGGCCATCCCATGGATCTCCAGTAGTGTCACGTTCACCGTGACGAGCACTCCAAATTACGTTGTAACATAGTAATATGAAACCAATACCCATCATTACTGCACCTACAGATGCGATTTGGTTTAACCAACCCCATCCAAGGCTTTCTGAGTAAGTGTACATACGACGAGTCATACCATCTAAACCTAAGAAGTACATTGGGAAGAAACAGATGTTAAATCCGCTCATAAAGATCCAGAATGTCCATTTACCTAGGCGTTCGTTTAACATATGACCAGTCATTTTTGGATACCAGAACGTAAATCCAGCAAGCATTGCGAATACTGTACCTGCGATTAATACGTAGTGGAAATGGGCGATTAGGAAGTAGCTGTTATGGTATTGATAGTCAGCTGCTGCCATTCCAAGCATAACCCCTGTAACCCCACCGATTACGAAGTTTGGAATAAATGCTAATGACCAAAGCATTGGCACTGTAAAACGAATACGTCCTTTATACAGTGTAAACAACCAGTTAAAGATCTTAACCCCGGTTGGAATCGAAATCGCCATTGTCGAAATCGAGAAGAATGAGTTAACAGCTGGACCAGATCCCATTGTAAAGAAGTGGTGAAGCCATACTAAGAAACTCAGTAAAGAAATTGCAATCATTGAGTACACCATCGCACTGTAACCGAATAGACGTTTACGTGAGAATGTACTAATGATTTCAGAGAAAATACCGAATGCCGGTAAGATAACAATGTATACTTCAGGGTGACCCCATACCCAGAATAGGTTGGCCCAAAGCATTGGCATACCGCCGCTCGCCATCGTAAAGAAGTGAGCATCAAATAGACGGTCAAATGTCATTAATGCAAGAGCAACTGTTAATACTGGGAAAGCGAAAATAATGATAATTGTTGTAATTAAGATTGACCAAGTAAACATTGGCATTTTCATTAATGTCATACCAGGTGTACGCATTTTTAAAATCGTAACCAGGAAGTTAATACCGGTCATTAATGTACCAAGACCTGAAATCTGCAGTGCAATTGCGTAGAAGTTATTTCCTACGCCAGGCGTAAATTCGGTACCAGCCATTGGGAAGTATGATGTCCACCCAGCGTCTGGAGAACCTCCGATAACGAAAGCGATGTTAAATAACATTGCTCCAATAAAGAATAACCAAAAACTCAATGCGTTTAAGAATGGATATGCAACGTCACGAGCACCAATTTGTAATGGTACAACAACGTTCATTAATCCCATAACGAATGGCATCGCCATGAAAAGAATCATAACTGTACCATGCGTTGTAAAGATTCCGTTATAGTGTTCAGCGTTTAAATATGTTGTATCCGGGAATGTTAATTGTGCACGGATCATTAAACCGTCCATACCACCACGGAATAACATTAAAACTGCCGATATAATATACATTATACCGATTTTTTTATGGTCAACAGTTGTTAACCATTCATCCCAAAGCCATTTCCATTTTTTATACTTTGTCAGTACGAAAATGATTGCTAATGTCACAAGAACGATAGATGCGTCAGCTCCGTAAATTATCGGATCACCTGTGACAAAAAATTCATCAAGCTTCACTGTGTTCACTCCAATCTGTTGGAATAGTATCTATTACTTTTTGTTTTTGTAGTAGTTGTAATCACAGTATTCAAGTGATTTTGGATCTACATACTTTAAGTGGTGACTAGAGAATGTCATACGCCCTACTACACCAGGTTTAATGATTTCGTTATATTTTTCTTCTGTCAGTGGTTTAGCAGTTTCTTTTACTTCTTTTACCCACTTGTCATAATCTTCTTTTTTCTTTGCTTCAAGCTCAAATTCCATGTGAGTAAATCCTTCACCGGAGAAGTTCGAGCTACGACCAAGGTAAGATCCTGGCTTATCAGCTTGTAGGAATAAATCCATGATCATGCCGTCCATTGTGTATTTCATACCACCAAGTTCTGGAACCCAGAAGGCGTTCATTGGACCAACAGATGTTAATTTAAACTGGATTGGTGTACCAGCTGGTACGTTTAAATAGTTAACGGTTTCAATATTTTCCTCTGGATAACTGAATAACCATTTCCAGTTGGCAGATGTAACATAAATTTCAACTGGTTTAATATGTTTAGACTCTTTTGGCACTTCTTCTGATGCATAAGTTGCTTTTACCGTTGGAATTGATAATGCGATAACGATAATAACTGGGAAGAGTGTCCAAATAATTTCTAATAATGTGTTACCGTGTTGATCAGGTGGCTCATAGTCCATGTTTTCTGGTTTTTCACGATAACGAATCAAAATGACTGTAAACAAGATGAATACAATTGCAATAATCAACAACATAAGTACGAATGACCAAACGATCAGATCATACTGTGCTTTTGCAACAGGCCCCTGTGGATTTAATACTGCAAGTTTTTTCTCACAGCCACCGAGGAACAAGAGTAGTGATAAAGGAAGAAGTGAAGCCAACTTCCAAAACGATTTCTTTAGTTGCACGATTGAAAATCTCCTTTCTCCTTGGATTGAAACTATGCCAATAAAACAATATAAACCTATTAATTTATAGAAGGCAATAGTTTTTGTCATATTGTTAAAAAATAGACACAAATGCACGCTTTTTACGGTGAATATCATTTGCAACCTGATAACATTGTAAACTATTTTTTTGATGAAAACATGATTGTAAAAATTTTAAGATAAATAAAGTTATACCAACATATCCAATAAATAGAAAAAAACTATCTTATCATAAAATAAGATAGTTGAATATTTTATATATTTAGTTTATTTCTTGTGTAATCTTTTGTTGTTGTTCAAATGTGACGATTTTTTTATATTTAATTTGATATAAGATATAGCAAATAATCATAAATGGAATCCCACAATAAAGGGCGATTCTTTGATCTGGAATGAAAGCCAAACTAACGAATGTAATAAAATTTAAAGAGAAAGCTAAAATTGGAACAATTGGATAAAGAGGTGTACGGTATTTTAAATCGTTTATATTTCCGCCATTCTTTATAAATTCTCTTCGGAAGAAAAATTGTGAAGCTGCAATTGACATCCAGACAACAACTGCTGCCATTGCGGCAATCGATGTTAGAACTAAAAAGACAGTGTCTGCAGCAAATACACTTGTTAAAAGTGAGAGACTTGCAAAGATAAGGCTGAAAATTAAAGCGTTCAGTGGTACTCCCTTCTTTGTTAATTTCGCAAATGCAGGACTTGCCATACCTTGTTTTGACATAGCCCAAAGCATACGAGAATTAGCATATAGCCCTGAATTCGCTACTGATAGTACAGCGGTAATGATAACAAAGTTCATAATGTCAGCTGCATATGGAATCCCAACTGTATCAAAGACAAGTACAAATGGGCTTTCTACAAGATTAGCCTCCTGCCATGGGAGTAGGCCTACAACAACTGCAATTGCTAATACGAAAAAGAATAAAGTACGCCAAATTGTATTTTTAATTGCTTTTGGAATTGTTTTTTCAGGGTTTTCGCTTTCACCTGAAGCAATTCCAATTAGTTCCGTTCCCTGGAAGGAATAATTTACAGTAATCATTGTAAGAAGAACAGCTAAGGCACCATTTGGAAATAACCCACCATTTTCAGTGAAGTTATGAAGCATTGGTGCGGGTTTCCCATTGAAATCTAAGAACCCAAACATAACAGCGCCTCCAAGTATAATGAAGACAACGATTGTTGTGACCTTTACACTGGAAAACCAAAATTCTGCCTCTGCAAATGCTTTCGTTGATAAAGCGTTTACAATGAAAAGGATTGCTGCAAATGTAACACACCAAATCCATGAAGAAACATCTGGAAACCAGCGCTTCATTAAAATACTAACAGTTGTCAGTTCTACGCCAACTGTAACAGCCCAGTTCAGCCAATACATCCAGCCAACGACAAATCCAAAACCAGGTGAAATAAATTTGCTTGCATAACTTTGAAATGAGCCTGCTTCTGGCATGGCAACAGATAGTTCACCGAGACAGAGCATGGTTAAATACATCACGAAACCACCAACTAAAAATGCAAGGATCGCTCCGCCAGGTCCAGCGTTATGGACAATTTGTCCTGATCCCATAAAGAGTCCTGTGCCAATGACACCTCCAAGTGCAATCATAAAAAGGTGTCGACTTTTCATTGTACGTTGTAAGCTAGTTTGTTCTGTAGTTGTTTGATTCATATTCTCTTCACCCCGTATTTCTTTCCTTATTTGTTTTACTCAATGAGTATCGAGCGTGCTTCGTTTCACTAATCATCAGTGGGGGATGAAAAACATACTAATAGTAGTTTTCTTTATATCACTATAGAAATCGATTATGTATACTTTCTGGGTGTAAGAGTGGTGATACAAATAACTATGATTAGCTTCATGTAATCTTACGTCTTGTGAATGAAAGAGGATTCTTTCTTCTAAGTATTTTTAATTATAGCGAAATATTCTGAAAATGTATATTTATTTTTCTTTTTATTACAAAAAATAAGAATTTTAAAACATATTAATCGAATACTAATTCATATAATCTTTCTAGCAAACTGGGTAGAAGAAAGGTACAATAAAAAGAGTAGCGTTTGCTGAAAATAATGATGTAATGGAGTTTTGAATATGTTAAAGAAATTTAAATATATGTGTATTGTAGCGATTGTACTTGTTGTTGCTATTTTTGTAGGGAAAAATAAAATTCTTCAAAAAGTACACGAGTTACGCGTGAGTTTTTTGTTTGATATGAAAGAAACAGCTATGATTGAAAATGTTCCATTTATAAAACAACTTCCAGAACTACAGCGAGGTTGTGAGGTTACGAGTCTAGCAATGTTATTGCAGTATAAAGATGTACAAGTAGATAAGATGCAACTTGCAAGTGAAGTCAATAAAGTTCCATTTAAAGAAAATAATCTTCGCGGAAATCCTCATGAAGGATTTGTAGGGAATATTTATACGAAATCTGAACCAGGTTACGGTGTTTATCATCAGCCAATTTTTAAACTTGCAGAAAAATATGTACCTGAAAAAACGATTAATTTAACTGGAAGAGAGATTGAAGATATATATAAAGTCATTAGTTCGGGTTCACCAGTATGGGTCATTGCAAATACAACGTTTCAACCGCTAGCTGAGGATAGTTTTGAAACATGGAATACAAATAAAGGCGATGTAAAAATTACATATTATGAGCATAGTGTTGTGGTAGTTGGATATGATCAAAATTATGTATATATGAATGATCCATTAGCTAATAATCCGAATAAAAAAGTATCACGTTCTGAATTTGAAAGAGCATGGGAACAAATGGGCAAGCAAGCAATTACTATTTTATAAAAGAAAAAGCTATCTAATATGGTAGCTTTTTCTTTTATGCGAATTAAATATTCTGAATATTATTTCTTTTATGTTAGATTGGGGTTATACTAACAGCTAACTTAGTGAAGAAAGGAAGAGGATAGATGGATGAAGTAAAAGAAAGTGTTCTTTTTAAAGAACAGTTAATAGAATGGAGAAGGCATTTTCACAGATATCCAGAGTTATCTTTTCATGAGGAAAAAACATCGCAGTTCATATACGACATACTTCAAACAATTCCTCACCTAGAAATTTCAAGGCCGACAAAGTATAGCATTATGGCAAGATTAACTGGTAAGAGGTCAGGGAAAACAATTGCAATTCGTGCAGATATGGATGCACTCCCCATACGAGAAGAAAATCAGTTTGAATTTGTTTCTAAAAATCCAGGAGTGATGCATGCCTGCGGGCACGACGGTCATATTGCAATGCTTCTGGGCACTGTATATACGCTCGTAGAACAAAGGGAAAAAATCCAAGGTGAAATTCGCTTTCTATTTCAACATGCCGAAGAGAATTTTCCAGGTGGGGCTGGGGAGATGGTTGCTGCAGGTGTAATGGAAGATGTTGATTATATTATTGGAGCACACCTTTGGGCTTCTTTAGAAGTTGGGAAAGTTGGGGTTATTTATGGTCCAGCGATGGCAGCGCCTGATGTGTTTAAAATTACAATAGAAGGAAAAGGTGGGCATGCAGGTATTCCTCATGAAACAGTTGATAGCATTGCCATTGGTACGCAGGTCGTTACGCAGCTTCAGCAAATCGTATCGCGTCTTACGAATCCGTTAGATTCTCTCGTTTTATCTGTAACGCAGTTTCATGCGGGTACAACGCATAATGTAATTCCTGAGCAGGCGAAAATCGAAGGTACGGTAAGAAGTTTAAAGCATGAATTAAGAGAACAAACCGCCCAGCAGATTGAAAATATTGTGAAGCATATTACAGAAGCGTACGGTGCTACATATCATTATTCTTATGAATATGGTTATCGTCCGGTTGTGAATGATGAATGGGTTACACAACTTGTGGAAAATACAGCACTAGAGCTTTATGGAAGAGAACGAGTAAGTAGGTTGCAACCTACGATGGCAGGGGAAGATTTTTCAGCCTTTTTACAAAAGGCGCCGGGTACGTTTTTCTTTATTGGCGCTGGAAATAAAGAAAAAGGCATTGTGTATCCACATCATCATCCGCGTTTTACATTTGATGAAGATGCCTTACCAATTGGGGTAGAAGTTTTTGTGAAGTCTGTTTTGAACTGTATGAGAAAAGGGGAATGAGATAAAAAAATACACGTACTAGCACGTATTCCTATTTTTTTGCTTAGTTATTGGACCAGTATTTACAAAGTTTGTCTTTATTTTTCGGTATTGTGGCGTTAATCAGAAACATCATTGTCATGTTTGGAGTTAGTATGATAACTAGAAATGTTGAAGTGCGATACAATTCTACTGCGTTAGAGAAGTAAGAATAGTATGCAATGAAAAAGCTATCTTTCTAAAGGGAGATAGCTTTTTTCATTGCATACATTTTCCCGAGATGGAGAAATATAACGGTAACATCTTGAGAGGGAAGTTAGGTGAAGTAGATGACAAATTTAGAGGGAAGCTTATCTGCAATTACAAACTCTATTCGAGAAACATTGCAGTCTCCTAATGATTTAACAGTGCGGGAGTTTGCGCTTTCTTGCTCATCTACTCGGTGTGCTGTTGTATTTCTATGTGGGCTTACTGATAAAGACTTAATTTATCGATTTATTATTCGTCCACTACAACAAGAAGAGATTCCGAACAAAGTCCCAATCATGCAAACCTTATTAGATAGATTTATTTCTATAGGTGAAGTAAATATAGTTGAGACATTTTCAGATGTTATTAATTCTGTTCTAGTAGGAGATACGGTTGTTTTAATTGATGGAATTTCTCATGCATTAGTGATTAATAGCCGAGCGTGGGAAAGACGAAGTTTAGAGCCACCGATTACAGAAAATATCATTCGGGGTCCTAAAATAGGTTTCACTGAGGATATTGCAACAAATAAGATGCTAATTCGGCGTGAGTTGCGTGACCCGAAACTTCGATTTCAATCCTACATTATGGGAAAACGCTCTCAAAAAGAAGTTACATTAATTTATATTGAAGATATAATCAATCCTTATATCGTAAATGAATTGAATCGGCGCTTACAGTCGATTGAGACGGATGTGATATTAGATTCTGGGAAAGTTGAGCACCTATTGGAGGAAAATACTCTATCTCCTTTCCCACAATTTTTAAATACGGAAAGACCAGACAGAGCGATAGCTTCTTTGGCAAAAGGAAAGGCGGTTATTTTAGTAGACGGGTCGCCTTTTGCTGTCATCGCGCCTATGGTTATTGTAGATATTTTTCAATCGCCAGAAGATCATTACGAGAGATGGATTATTGGGACCTTATTAAGAGGACTTCGTATGTTAGCTGGACTTATGGCAATCTTACTTCCAGCGGTATATGTTGCGCTTGTTTCCTATCATCAAGGACTTATTCCATCTAATCTTGCATATTCAATTGCTGGTGCAAGGGAAGGAGTACCGTTTCCCGCCTATATTGAAACTATCATTATGACATTAACAATGGAATTAATTAGAGAAGCAGGGCTTCGTTTACCTAAGCAAATCGGACAAACTGTCGGGATTGTAGGAGGACTTGTTATTGGTGAAGCGGCGGTAAGCGCGGGGATTGTCAATCCTTTTATGGTTATTGTCATTGCCGTTACGGCGATTGCTACCTTTTCTTTGCCTGTTTATAGTATAACAATTACATTTCGTTTCTTGTTATTTGCGTTTATTTTAGCTGCTACCCTATTTGGGCTATATGGAATTATTTTGGCGTTAATTACATTAGCAATCCATATTATGAATTTAAAAAGTGTTGGAATTCCGTATTTTACGCCGTTAGCTCCTGCTTTTTATAAGGATTGGAAAGAAGAAGTTGCATTGTTACCAAGGGCAATGTTAAAAACGAGACCAGATTATTTACAGACGAAAGATAAAACATTACGTTCAAAGGAGAGAAAATAAATTGAAACCGTTTGAATACGGCGATGAAGAAATTGGATCTCGGGAGCTAACATTTACAGTATCTTCGATCATCATAGGTACGGGAGCACTTTCGATGCCCCGTGTGATTGCAGAGCAGACTCTTTTCACAGATGGATGGATCATATTATTTCTCGGTGGTTTGATTTGTGCGGTTTTTGCTTGGATAATTACAAAAATAGCAAATTTATTTCCAAACCAAACGTTTTTTCAATATACAAGTGCCTACTTATCGAAGCCAATAGCTTATGGTGTCACCGGTATTTTAGTGCTAACATTTGCTGGAATTACGGCGTATCAAGCGCGAACCATTTCAATTATTGCACAAACATATTTATTTGGTAAAACGCCTATTGAACTTTTATCATTTTTCTACTTACTGGTTGTTATTTATGGAGTAAGTGGTTCTAGAGTAGCATTATTCCGTCTTAACATGTTATTTTTGCCAATTGTGGTGAGTGCCATTTTAGCTTTGTCGTTATTAAATATAAATTTAATGGATACTCGTAATTTGTTGCCACTTTTTCAAACAAAATGGAGCCAATATGCTATTGGGATGAAGGAATCTATATTTACATTCATTGGATTTGAAGCAGTTTTATTTTATTCTTCAATTGTGAAGCAAAAAGACAAAGCGCCTTTGGCTGCCGCAAAGGGAGTAATGATTACCAATTTATTATATATTCTCATCTATCTTACTTGTATTATTGTCTTTTCTAATTCTACGACGAAGAATTTAACGTACCCTGTTATTGAATTAGGAAAGGAGATTGAGATTGCTGGAGGATTTTTAGAACGTTTCGATGCGATTTTCTTTACGACTTGGATTATTACAATTTTCAATACGACTGCTATGTATTATGATATATCGATAATAGGTTTTCGTTCGATGTTTCCTTCTATTAAAAAGAAAATATTTATTTTTGTAAGTGCACCGATAATTTATCTGTTGAACATGCTTCCTGAAAATGTTACGAAGGTAACTCGGTATGGTACCTACTTAGCTTGGGTTGATATGGCATGCGTTATCATTGTTCCGCTGCTCGTTTTCATTATCTATAAAATAAAGGGGGGCAAAAATAGTGAATCATCTTCATAAGTGTATTTGCTGTATTGCCTTGTTTATATATATGAGTGGTTGTTCAGAGCGAAAAGAGATTGAAGAGAGAGGTTTTGTTGTAGGAGTAGCTTTTGATGTTGCAAAAGAAGAAAGTAAATCAAAGAAACCACTTCGTATGAAAGGGACGTATCAACTTGTCTTGCCGAGTTCGTTAGCTCAACAGGGTGGGGGGAAAAGTCAAGGAGGAGCTAATTATATTAATATAAGTGCAACTTCTGATAGTGTATTTGCACAAATCCGAGAGATATCTAAAAAAATTAGTCGCTCTTTATTTTTTCCACATATTCAAGTTATCGTTTTCTCAAAAGACTTATTAAAACATCCAATGGTTTTAGAACAAACGTTAGATGTCTTTTTTCGTGATCATGAAATGAGGAGGAATATTCGGATTTTTGTTTCTAAAGAACGAGCGGATCGTATTTTACAACAAAGTGCTAAACCGGAAAACTTACCAGCGAAATATATTGATTTGCTAGCAGATCACGCAGACGCGAATGCATATATGTTAGAAGCGGTTCGCACTGGTGATGTACAAGAAACGATGGTTGCTAAGAGAAGTTTTGTGCTTCCGATTTTACAATTAACAAAACAAGGTGTGAAAATGGAAGGCGCTGCTATGTTTCAAGGGAAGGATAATAAATTGATCGGCCTTTTAACTGGAAAAAATACGCAAGGATTAAATTATATAATTGGAAAGAAAGCGAGTGGTTTTGTAACTATTCGGAAAGAGAAAAAAACGTTCACGTATGAAATTCACAAAATAAGACGAAAAATACATGCTTCTTTCGCAGAACCACGTCGTCCCAAGTTTACAGTTGATATTTATCCTGAAGGTGTATTAGCAGAGGTACAGTTAGGAGGAGATGGAAAGGCGTGGAGTGACAAGCAAATGAAGACATCTGTCTCCAAAGAGATGGAGAGTATAGTGATGGGAACAATAAAAACAGTGCAGAAGTCTTTTGAAACAGATGTTCTTGGATTAGGAGATTATTATAAGCGGCATAATTATAAAGAGTGGAAGAAGATAGAAAAAAATTGGGATGAGGGAGAGAACTATTTTACTAAGAGTAACATAGTTGTTCGTGTTCACCCGGTGGTAGAACATTCAGGTTCTTTGATGCCAAAAGGTGGTCAGTAATGTGAAATGAAGAAGCTTTTGCTGATATATAGCATCTTTAAATGGAAAGAGGAGCGATGATAATGATATGAAGATGCCCTCAACTTTGACAATTATAAATACGATTTTAATGGGGATTATTCCATATACGATTCACTTTTTGAATAAAAAAATTAAAAAATACGGCGCACAGCCGTGGGAAAGTCCAAGTGAAGATGAAAAAGGAGACCTGTAGTCTAGGTTTCCTTTTATGTATTGTTACTATCAATTTTAGCGGAATCTAAGAATCTAATTGGTGAAAAGCAGCCATCAGTGGAGGAAGAATCCTCCTACTGATAGAAGTTTCACTTTATACAAGCCCTAACCAATGTACCAATTGCGTTGTGAGAAATGTAACTGCAATGGCGATAACAGTAGGGATTGCAAATGATAAAAATGTCCATTTTGGACTTTTTGTTTCTTTATAAATGTTAACTAATGTTGTTCCGCATGGGAAATGAAGAAGAGAGAACAGCATTGTATTTAACGCAGTGAGCCAAGTCCAGCCGTGTTCTAAGAACAAGTTTTTAATTTGGTTTAAATCATCTAGTTCGGTTAAAGCACCAGTTGATAAATAAGACATTAATAAAATTGGAATGACAATTTCGTTAGCTGGTAATCCAAGGATAAATGCAGCTAGAATGAATCCGTCAAGGCCGAGTAATTTAGCGAATGGATCTAAGAAATTTACAAAATACATAAGTAGGCTTGTGTCGCCTACATAAATATTTGCTAATATCCAAGTTAATACAGCCGCAGGTGCAGCTACAATCACTGCACGTTTTAACACATATAATGATTTATCAAGTGTGGAACGTACAATTGTATTCCAAATTTTCGGCTTACGGTATGGTGGTAATTCTAACGTATAGTGGGTTGGGACACCTTTTAAAGCAGTTTTTGATAATACCCAAGATACTGTTAATGTTACAATAACCCCAATTACAACCATTCCGACTACAACACCAGCTGTAACAAGTGTTTGCATGCTGCCGGTATATCCAGCAGCCATAAATAATGATGCCATTAATATTAATGTAGGCCAACGTCCGTTACATGGAACAAAATTGTTTGTTAAGATTGCTAACATACGCTCACGTGGTGACTCGATAATACGTGTTGACATAATGGCAGCAGCGTTACAACCAAATCCCATTGCCATTGTTAAGGATTGTTTTCCGTGAGCGCCAGAACGTTTAAATAAACGATCCATGTTAAAAGCGACACGTGGTAAGTATCCATAGTTTTCTAATAAGGCAAACATAGGGAAGAAAATAGCCATAGGTGGTAACATAACGCTAATTACAGCTCCAGTACCACGGAATAAGCCAAGAATTAAAATACCTTGTAGCCATTCTGGAGCGTTCATTGCTTGAAACCAAGTGGTTAAATGACCTTCTGCCCATCCAAAAAATTCAGCAATCATATCAGACGGCACATTAGCTCCTGCAATTGTAAAATAAAAAATAATAGATAAAATTCCGAGCATGATTGGGAAGCCAAATATAGGAGAAGTGAAAATTTTATCTAGCTTCTCTGAACGGTATAACTTATCGGTGTTCGTGTATTGAACAGCTTCTTTACATATACTTGCGGAAGTTCGATAAATATCACCAACAATATCATCTCGTATATCCTCTTTTGTAAGGGTTTGTGCATGCTGAACAATATAATCTAATGGAAGAGCTTTACTGGCTGAGTGAGATTCCATTTATTACGACCTCCCTTACAAGCGGCTCCTTATGATGTTTTTGAAGTGTTGCTAGAAAATTTTTATCTCCATCTAATATACGGAGTGCCACCCAGCGTGCGGGATAAGTATCTCCGAATACTTTGTAGATTTCTGGTTCTAATTTCTGAATCATATTTTCAATTTGTTCATTATAAGTAATTTGAATTGGCGTAGGGATTAATTTTTTATTTGCCACTTTCGCTATTACATTTAGTAAATGACCAATTCCAATTCTGTTTCGAGCGGAAATTTTAACTACAGGAACTCCGAGTGCCTTTGCTAATTTTTTTTCATCGATAATAATTCCCTTTTTTTCAGCCTCATCTATTAAGTTAATGCAAACTACAACGTCTTTTGTCATTTCCATAACTTGCAGTGCTAAGTTTAAATTTCTTTCCATTGCAGTTGCATCCACAACAACGACAGTTACGTCAGGTTTTTCAAAAATGATATAATCGCGTGCTACTTCCTCATCTACAGAATTTGAATAAAGAGAGTATGTTCCTGGTAAATCAATGAGGGTATACAACCCCTCGTTATGTTCATATTCACCTTCTGCCTTTAATACAGTTTTTCCAGTCCAGTTTCCAGTATGTTGCTTTAATCCTGTTAATGTATTAAACAATGTGCTTTTTCCGGTATTTGGGTTTCCTGCTAGCGCAATGCGATGGTTTTTCATTCTAAATCATCTCCTATTGATTTCACGAAAATAAGGGAACTTTCTTCGTTACGCAGTGCAATGGTTGTATTGCTTACTTGATATGCAATTGGATCTCCAAGTGGGCTTTTTTGCAATACTTTAATAGTAGCTCCAGGAATAAAGCCTAAATCTAATAAACGACGTTTCATAGTTCCTTCTAATTGTATCTTCTCGATTTGTACAAACTGCCCTGTTTGGAAACTTGAAAGGGGTTTGATATTAGCCGGTACCATAAAAGTTACCTCTTCTCTATATTTTTAGTGTTAGTTTAAAAAGTTTACCGAGGGAAACTTTTTGTTAGTAATATAGTAGACTACATGAAATGATGTTGTCAATTGGTACTTTAAAAATATTCAATTATTTTTAGAATTGTTCCAATTTATTTTGTTGTACAGAAAAATATTCCTGAAATTACGTGGAGTAACATCAATAAAGTTAAAAAAACGAATGGATTTGTAAATGTATTTTTAACACCGGTAGTGAAAAAAAGAATTTTATTTACGATAAATTTACATTGTTAAAAGTAAATTTACAATCAGAGCTAATTTGTGTGGATTCTTTTGGTTTTTTAAATAAAAAGAGGTGAAATATATAGGTTTTGAGTTGGATTGTCTCTCTTTACTTAAAATTAAAAATTGCTTAACACTAACATAATATTATTGTCCTACAATGAATTTGTGTTCGAAAGAAGTAAGTGAATGTGAAAAAGTGATAATCCAAATGGGGGTACAAGACATGGTTATGAAAAAAGGTATTAAATTTTCTTTAGCGGCATTAGTAGTTGCGGGTGCTTTAGTTGGGTGTGGGAAATCAGAGAGCACAGATAGTAATGGAACTGCTAAAGGTAATAATGATTCAAAACAAGAATTGTCGGGTACAATTGCGGCAGCTGGTTCTACGGCTCTTCAACCGCTTGCTGAAGAAGCTGGTAAAAAATTCATGGAAAAGAATCCAAGCGTTTCTATTCAAGTTCAAGGTGGCGGTAGTGGAACAGGGATTAACCAAGTAGCTTCTGGTGCGGTTCAAATCGGTAACTCTGATGTTCCGGCTGCAGATAAAATAAAAGATGCGGAAAAAGCGAAAGAATTAGTAGATAACAAAGTGGCAGGTATTGCATTTGCACTTGTTGTAAATAAAGATGTGAAGGTCGACAACTTAACTGTGAAACAAGTACAAGATATTTTCAGTGGGAAAGTTACAAACTGGAAAGAGTTAGGCGGTAAAGATGAGAAAATTAACGTGATTAACCGTCCGGCATCTTCTGGTACACGTGCTACATTTGAAAAAACAGTTATGAAAGACGCGAAGATTAACGATGGAACAGGTACAACACAAGATTCTAACGGTGCGGTAGAACAAGCTATTAACTCTACTCCAGGTTCTATTAGTTATCTTGCAATGTCTTATATGGTAGGCGATAAAAAAGGTGCATTACAAACTGTGAAAATTGATGGTGCAGAGCCAAAAGTTGAAAACATTTCTTCTGGTAAATATCCATTTTGGTCTTATGAGTACATGGTAACAAAAGGGGAAGCAAAAGAAGCTACAAAAGCTTATATCGATTATGTAAAAGGTAAAGACTTCGAAAAACAAGTTGAAAATATGGGTTATATTCCAATGTCTAAACTGAATAAGTAAACATTCAACGGGGCTGGCTGCAAGGCCAGCCTTGTTCATTTCAATCTATGAAGTGGGGTTGTGTCCTGTGATGAAGGGGAAAAAACAAATTAATTATGTAAAAAGTGAATATATCGGAAGAACGCTTGTTACATTTTGCGGTATATTTATTGTTCTTGTTACATTGGCAATTATTGCATTTATTTGCGGAAAAGGAATTCAATCCTTTACGCAAAGTGGTATTTCATTTTCTGAGGTGCTAACATCAACAAATTGGAATCCGAATGCTGATAAGGGATCATTTGGTGCTGTTATCTTTATTGTTGGTTCAACACTTGTTTCGTTAGGGGCAGTCGTTATTAGTGCGCCAATCGCACTTGCACTTGCGATATTTATGAATTTAATTTCACCGAAGTTTGGTAATAAAGTATTAAAGCCTGTTTTGGAATTATTAGTTGGAATTCCTTCAGTAGTATACGGTTTGTTAGGGGTTACGATTTTAGTTCCGCTTTTACGTGATTCATTCGGCGGTGTTGGTTTTAGTTTGATTGCGGGTATTATTGTACTTAGTATCATGATTTTGCCTACTATTGCTAGTATTGCTTCTGATGCAATACGTTCAGTTCCGTTTGATTACTTAGAGGCCTCTTATGGTTTAGGCTCGACGAAATGGCAAGCGATTAGCCGTGTGATTGTTCCAGCTGCAAAAAAAGGTATTTTAACAGGGGTTGTTCTAGGATTAGCTCGTGCTTTCGGTGAAGCGTTAGCGGTTCAAATGGTAATTGGGAATACAGTTAAATTACCTGAAGGGATATATAGCCCAACGGCAACATTGACAGGTATTTTGACAATGGATATGACGAATACGTTAAATGGAACTGCCTGGAATAATGCTTTATGGACATTGGCAATGATATTACTTGTTATTTCATTCCTATTTATTTTAGTAATTCGAGCAATTGGTCAAAGAGGTGAGCGATAACGATGAATGCAAGAAAAGTAAATAATATTTGGACGGGTATTTTATATGCGGTTGCAGCGTTTGTAGTAGCTTTACTTGTTTTCTTAGTATACGAAATTTTACAAAAGGGCTGGGGATTTTGGGATCCAAGTTTCTTGTTCGGAGAACCAAGCAATACAAGAGCAGGTGGTGGAATTGGTCCGCAATTATTCAATTCTTTCTATATGCTTGTTATTACCTTAATTATTTCAATTCCGCTTGGATTAGGAGCGGGGATTTATCTTGCGGAATATGCGAAACAAGGGCGTTTTTTAGGATTTGTTCGTTTATGTATTGAAACGATGGCATCACTACCATCTATTGTTGTTGGGTTATTTGGTCTATTAGTATTTGTTACAATGACTGGTTGGGGTTATACGGTAATGGGAGGAGCACTTGCTTTAACGATTTTAAATTTACCAGGCCTAACGCGTGTTTGTGAAAATGCGATTACGGAAGTTCCGTCTAATGTAAAAGAAGCGAGTCTTGGGCTTGGTGCAACAAAGTGGCAAACGATTGTACGGATTATTATTCCGACATCATTACCACAAATTATTACAGGGATTATTTTAGCTGCAGGACGTATATTTGGTGAAGCCGCAGCATTAATTTATACAGCGGGATTAACATCGCCAATTCTAAATTCAGCAGCTGATTTTTCAAGTCCTGCACATCCGTTGAATCCATTTCGCCCAGCTGAAACATTAGCAGTTCATATTTGGAAATTAAACTCTGAAGGGATTATTCCAGATGCGAAGTTAATTGCGACAAAATCAGCAGCAGTCTTAATTATTATGGTATTACTGTTTAATATTATTGCTCGTTTTACTGCATCTGTACTTCATAAACGTTTTACGGGAGCGAAGAAATCTCGTAAAGTAACAAAAGCAAAAGCAGCTTAAATGCTTGTACCCTATATTAATAAAGGACTCTCTGCTTAAATAGGCAGGGAGTTTTTGTTTCATTCTGTTTTGTGGAGAGGATAGAGGATAATTCCTATGATAAAATGATGTATATGTAAATATGCGAATGGACTGTGGGATAGAAAATAATATAAGGAAGGTGTGCTTTTTTATGTTTTTTCTTCAAATGTCAGGTTCTCCGGGTTCGGGAAAATCGACACTTTCTAAATGTATAGCGAAAAATACAGGGGCAATTGTGATTGATCATGATATTGTAAAAACGGCCTTACTAGAGTCGTTGGAAACTCGTCAGATTGAAACAACGGCCGCTGGTGGAATTTCGTACGAGATCGAATGGGCATTAATAGATTTTCATTTATCCCAGGGGCATAGTGTAATACTGGATAGCCCGTGTCTCTATACAGAAATGTTAGAAAAGGGAATAAAGTTGTCTAAGAAGTATAATGTGAAGTACAAATATGTTGAGTGCTACCTTAATGATATAGAAGAAATTAATAATAGATTAAAGAAGCGAAAACAAATGATAAGTCAAATTAGGAAAGTGGAATCTGAAGAAGCGTTTGAAAAATGGTTAGATGATAGTAAACGGCCATCTGATTTTACATACATTATTGTAGATTCTGGACAACCGTTAGAAGCTTATATAAATAAAGTGATGACCTATATGAATGAGTGATCATGAAATTATATTTATAGTAGAAAGAAAAAACGTTATCTTCAAAACGGAAGATAACGTTTTTTCTTATTAAGCTTTTGGTGTCTCTATAGAAGGTTCTACTTTTCTGCGTGAGCTTCGTTTTTTGCCGAATTTATCTAACAGTTCATACATAACAGGGACGACGACTAATGTGAGTACAGTTGAAACTGCTAAACCGCCGATTACAACAACCGCTAAACTTTTTGATACCATACTGCCGGCTTGTGATTGGCTGAATAATAATGGTAACATCGCTACTATTGTTGTAATGGCTGTCATAATAATTGGTCGTAGCCTTGTAGAGCCTGCTTCTAGTAAAGCTTCCCGCGTTGTCATACTTTGTTCTTTATTTTGTTGAACGCGTTCTATTAGTACGATGGCATTTGTAACTACAATCCCGATTAACATTAATGCACCGATTAGTGCGTTTAAATCGACTGGTGTTCTTGAAATGATTAATCCTAAAATACCGCCAACAGCAGCTAGTGGTAAAGAGAATAAAATCGCAAATGGAGCGCGTGCTTGCCCAAAAGTAATGACCATAATTAAATAAACAATGCCGATTGCGATACCCATGATTTTGAATAAATTTGTAAAGTCCTCTTGCATTGCTTCGGTTGCACCAGCAATTTTAACTTTCGCACCGTTTGGTAGGTCTAATTCTGAAATAGCTTTGTTCACTTCAGTATTCACTTTGCTTAAATCTTCATTTGTTGCTTCGGCAGTTATTTGAATGGTTTCTTTCCCGTCTTTATGGAAAATCTCTGTTTGCAATCGTTTTTCTGAAATGGTTGCAATATCTTTTAAAGGAATTGGTCCTGCTATAGGTGACATAATATTTGTGTTAAGAATATCTTCCTTGTTACTTATCTTTTTTTGTTTATGTTCGAGCATAATGGTCGTTTTCTCTTCATTAATTGTCATTTGCCCAATTGGTGATTTTTTCATAAGGAATGCAACTTGTTGTCCGGCTGTTTCTGGTGTTAATCCAACTTGTTCAGCTTTCTTTTGATCAATATCGATTTGCCATTCTTTCTTTGACTCTTCTAGATTTGTTTTTATTTTAGAAAGGCTGTCTATACTTTTAAGTTTTGTTTCAACGACATCAGCAGCTTTTTTTAAATTTGTTTCATTGTTTGCTGTCACGTTAAATTGCAAGCTGTTTCCACCGCCAGAACCAGAATAGCTTGCCTTTGTATAATCGAATTCGGCTGGTTTAAAGTCTGCCTGCCCTTTTTTTAGTTCTTTAATATATTGATCGATATCTGTTCCTTTTTTGAAGACTACAGCAATAGATGCAAGGTTATTTTTAGTTGAAAATCCAAACTGTGCATCTTCAGCACTGGAACCCATTCGTAAAATAACATCTTTTACATTGCTGTTAGAAAGTAATTTTTTTTCAAAATCAAAGGCTGTTTGCTTTCTAGATTCAAATTCGTAACTTGCTGGGAATGTCATCTGAATTGAAAGCATCGTGTCATCTTCTGATTTTATATTTGCTTTTGGTAGTAATACATAGGCAGCAATTGATCCCGCAAATAATAGGAAAGAAGAGAATAAAATAATAAACTTATGCGAAAGTGCCCATTTTAACGTAGCTGTATACTTTCTTGAAGGTTTCGGTGTACGCTGCCTTGTTTTCTTCAGCAATAAAAATGCCATAAGTGGAACAACGGTTAAGGCTACCACTAGTGAAGAAAGTATAGAGTATACAACGGCTAATACCATAGGTAACATTAGCTTACCGATTGTACCTGACACAAGACCGATAGGTAAGAAGACAGCGACTGTTGTTAAAGTAGAGGAGGTAATTGCGACGGCTACCTCTTTTGTGGCGTCTAAAATGATGTCTTTTGAAAAATGTTCCTTTTGTAAGCGCCGAAAGATATTTTCAATGACAACAATACTATCGTCAACAAGTCGACCAACCGCTACCGCTAAGCCCCCGAGAGTTAAAATGTTTAATGTAACATGAGATTGATCAAGTAAAAATAGTGTTAGTAAAATAGATAACGGAATACTAACGACAGCGATAAGGGTTGTTCGAACGCTGCGTAAAAAGATTAAAATAATAAATGTCGCAGCAATGGCTCCTAAAATGACTTCTTTCCCCATACTCACAACTGCATTTTCAACTTGTTCGTGAGTAGAGGATATTAATTTAATTTTATAAGTATCGTTATATTCTTTGTTTATAGTTTTTATTTTTTTATCGATTTCTTTTCCGATTGCAACTGCATTTTTGCTAGGTTCTTTCATTATAACTAATCCAGTTCCTTCATCGCCATTTACATGTGTAACGGTATCAAAATGTTGTTTTATTTCTACTTGAGCTATATCTTGTAATTTGATTTGAGGTGTAAGTGACATGTTTTTTATTTCATCTACATTTTTGACATTTCCAATGACGCGGAGGCTGTGGTCTTCGTTATTGACAGTAACTTGACCAACTGGAGTGGAAGCTTCTTTTCCTTGTAAAGCGGCTAATACCTGCTGTGGTGTTACGTTTTTATTTTTCATTTCATTTGGATCTAATATGATAGATAACTCGGATGTTGATTTACCGTAATACATGACGTTAGCGACGCCGTCGATATTTTCAAGTTGCGGGATGATCTCTTCTTCAATCTGTTTTTCGTCTGCTTTTGTAAAACCATTCTGTTTTTGAACGGTAATTTGTGCAAGTGGAATCATAGAGGTATTAAGTTGGCTGACGACGGGTTTTGTAATCTCCTTTGGGAAATTTACGTTGTTGGTAATTTTCTCGACCTCGAGCGTGGCATCTTTCATATTAGCTTTAGATGTATACGTGATATCGATACGAGATAAACCTTCATAAGTAGAAGAAGTGATTGTATCGACGTGGTCCAAATTTCGAAACTTTTTCTCGAGCGGTTCAGTTACTTCTTTTGTCAATGTTTCAGCATCTAATCCTTGCGACATTGTAGTGACAGTTATTGCGGGGTTGTCGACACTAGGTAGAAATTCCATTGGTAATTTCGAACCAGAATAAACGCCGAGTACAGAAATGAGTAAAACCATGATGATGATAGCGGCTCGGTTTTTTAATGAGAATTTTGTTAACCTCTCCATAAAAGTAATTCCTCCGTTTAAGTTGTTTTTTAGCCTACTTTGTTACTATATAACAAAATCTGGATTTTTTTCATTAATTAAATGTAAAAAAATTCTAAATTTATTCTTAAATAAGAAAATTATGATGTAATGGTTATCTTGTAATAAGGGTTAGAGGGTGATGGATGGAAAGATAAATGAGCGATAACGAGTTAATCACTATTTGCAGTTCAATCATATTTTTATCCCAAAGTTCAGTAAGAGTAGGGAAGATAGGTCAGCGGGGAGATTAATAGCTTGTAAAATGAAGATTAGTGAAGAAATGTATTCTGTACGGACTAAAGTTTCAATTTATAAACATTCGGTATGCAGAAATATTTATCTGTAAATGAAATAAGGTTGTTTGATAAATAGGATGCTGATCCAGTAAATATGAAATAAGGGGACTTTTGTTAGGTAATAAACTTTTTTATATTTTTTTTAAAAAACACTTGTGATTTAAAAGTTAGGGTGGTATATTAATAAGCGTCGCTGATGCGGGACACGCAGAAAGCGAAAAAAGAAATTAAAAAACTTAGTTGACATCGAAAAACGAAGATGCTAACATAAGGAAGTCGCCAATTGGCGATGTACAAGTTCTTTGAAAACTGAACGAAACAAACAACGTGAAACGTCAATTTTTATTTTAGATGCTAGACAAACTAACTTTATTGGAGAGTTTGATCCTGGCTCAGGATGAACGCTGGCGGCGTGCCTAATACATGCAAGTCGAGCGAATGGATTAAGAGCTTGCTCTTATGAAGTTAGCGGCGGACGGGTGAGTAACACGTGGGTAACCTGCCCATAAGACTGGGATAACTCCGGGAAACCGGGGCTAATACCGGATAACATTTTGCGCTGCATGGTGCGAAATTGAAAGGCGGCTTCGGCTGTCGCTTATGG
>NZ_AXVB01000026.1:0-59273 GCF_000482345.1 Bacillus sp. UNC437CL72CviS29
AGAGTGTTTACCTGAAAGTCACCAACTATTGATGCATTCAGATCAAGGTTGGCATTATCAAATGAAACAGTACCGTCACGCATTACAAGAAAGAGGTATCGTACAAAGTATGTCTCGTAAAGGCAACTGTTACGACAACGCAGTAATGGAGAATTTCTTTGGAATCATGAAGTCTGAATTTCTCTACATAAAAGAGTTTGAAAGTGTAGAGCATTTCAAAATAGAATTAGAAAAATATATAGATTATTATAATACCAAACGGATAAAGGCAAAATTAAAAATGAGCCCGGTACAATACCGGACTCACTTTTATCAAGCTGCCTAATGAAATAACCGTGTTTAACTTTTAGGGGTCACTTCACCTATCATATGGGAGCATTGGCTTTTTTAATTTATAACGAAAGAAATGCTGAATCTCTTTCCATGAGCTTAAGATTGTAATTTTCACGAAAGTCACTTTTGTTTACATAATAAAATTACCGTTTTCCAGTAGATAGACTACAATATTACTCGCATCTTGAAACTCCTAATGCTAAAAATAAAGCTGCTAAGTTTGCTGTAATTGATATTTTTAACGTGATAACATCACCTACTTTTGCTACTAAAAACAAAGCTCCGTTTTCTTATAAAATGCAAGTCACCGACAATTGCAAGCCCATTAGCCCCCTCCTTTCAGACACGTAACTATCAATCTATGATTTCGATAAAATTTACATCTTCTTTTCTTTATATACGGTAAAGAGTTTGGAATTTACTAAAGAAAGACAATTTTATTATTTTATATCGAAAGCATGTAATTTCTAATATATTCCTATATAATCAACAGAGTAAATCTTACAAATGGAGGTATTAAAATGGCTTTTTGGAGTAATATTAGTGCGATTTTATTTTTAGTGACTCTTATTCTACTAATCTTATGTATCATTTCACTTTTTAAGAAAAATGGGAAAGCAATGAAATATGGTAGACCGGCAGTTATTTGTTTGATTATTTCACTTTTAGTATCAGCAACAATCACCACACAAACGAATCACCCAGTTATTGGCTTTTTCGCTAATTTATGTTTAATCCTATTTTTCTTTTTCCTCGTTCTAGCAATTTTATCTATTATTAAAAAAACTGGCATGGCAAAAAAACAATTTTTAATTACAGGTGGGTTGCTTATGGCTTTTGTTGTATTAGCTACTATCGCAACCCCTTCTACTGAAAAAGTCTCAGTAAAAGATAAAAAACTTGCAACTGAACAAGAAGATAAAAAAGATGTAGACAAGAAAAAAGAATTAGCAAAGAAAGAAGCAGACGAAAAAACTCAAAAACTAGAAGAAGAGCAAAAGCGTCAAGCTGAAGAACAAGCTCAAAAACAACAAGAAGAGCAAAAGCGTCAAGCTGAAGAACAAGCTCAAAAACAACAAGAAGAGCAAAAACGTCAGGCTGAAGAACAGGCTCGCAAACAAGAAGAAGAGCAAAAGCGTCAGGTTGAAGAACAGGCTCGCAAACAAGAAGAAGAGCAAAAGCGTCAGGTTGAAGAACAGGCTCGCAAACAGAAGGAAGAACAACAACGTCAAGCTGCTGAGCAAGCTTCACAAAAGAAAAGTACTGTAGCGTCCGCACCTACTAGCAATCAAGGGGGGGCTAATGGACAACCTTTCCAGAATAATCCTAGTGATGATAAAGAAACAAACACTTCTTGTAAAGGACAAATTAAAGGAAATGCTAATTCTAAAAAGTATCATGTTCCCGGCGGGCAATATTACGATTCTACAAAAGATAATATAGTTTGGTTCTGTTCAGAAACTGATGCCAAGGCAGCTGGTTATGTAAAATCGAAAAAATAGACCTTGGATTATTGAATTTTAAATCTTGAAATTCCTATTCCAAAAATTTGAGACGTATATTTTCGAATCTGCCCTAACTGCTTTCAAGCTTAACAACAATTCGTTGCATGGTTGCAATGAGTTTTCTCCATATAAAAAACGTTGGATGACAGCATCATTCCTATCTGCCATCCAACGTTTTTCTTTTATTTCAAATATTCCTTTCTAGAGAGATAGAAAACAAAACATACTACTTATTTACTAATTTGAACCTAAATTCTGCTTTGTTATAGGTACATTTTTTTCTACAACATGAAATCCTTCGTTTTGCATTCTACTTTCGAACAAAACCTTCCATGCTCTTCCTAGAAAATATTAGTTTACAATATTTTTTCAATCTCCTTCCCCAACTCTTCCTGCTTCGTCTGCGGCGCAAAACGATCTATCACTTTTCCGTCGCGTCCTATTAAAAATTTCGTAAAGTTCCACTTTACCGCCTTCATGCCAAGTATGCCCGGTGCCTGATTTGTTGCGCGCTATCACACCTTACATCAATTTTCGCAAACATCAGAAAGGACACACCGTAATTTAATTCACAGAAGTTCCCAATGGTGACTTGTATAGAGGAGCTAAATGGTATGGAAGCGCAACTGGTCCTACTATATTGGCTGTTGCACAACTATTCGTAGGAACAAAAGAAAAAATAGTTTATGATGAATTAAAAAATATATGGACTACTTATCCTGTAAAATAAGGAATGATGAATTTGAAAAAAGAGTTTAATAAACAAGCCTTTTTAGAAAAGAATGGAGAATTTTCTAAAAGCAAATTAAAAGATTTTTTGATATCAGAAATTGAGGAAGATACGTTAGAAGATACTATTACATTTTTTAAATGTGAAATTGGGAAAGAAAATGAAAAACTAAAAGAGGATTTGTATCATGGTGACAAATATAATGGAGTCATACTTGATGGAAATCAATATTTAATAAAAAAAGAAGGAAAGCAAGCAATAATTATTGATGCAATATTAGAGGAACACTCAAAAGAGACAAAATTCACAAGGTTTGAATTACCAATCGATACCCTACTATATGTTATCATCAATAAGGACAAAATTTTGTAAGAATTATAATGCCCTATAAATTTAAAATAAATACTACAATTCCTGAGGAAATGACTTCGGCTTTTCCATGACCATACGGATGATCCCCATCAACAAGTTGGTTTAAAATTTTCATTATGTCATTTGTTACGAGTTCCATCTTATGTGCTCTATTTTTGAAATCAATAAACACCATCGAATATCTCATATCATTTTCCTTTTCTACTAAACAGTATTTTTGTTCAATTTATCTCTCTAAATACTTTCTCGCATTCTTCTGTAACTAACCTTTTAGAAAAAAATTAAATCCGTAAAGTTTTTTGCATTTTGTCCAAACACAATTTCTACTTCTCAAATAGTATAATATAGACCATTAAAAATAAGGAGAGTGACATACCGATGGCGGATTCTTTTTATTCCCATGATAAGAAGTATTATAAAAATCAGCACCACTCGTATTCAAATCGAAAAAAAAGTAAATGTTTTGTTGAAACTCATACAATTGCCGGTGTGGGAGAAAATCTATCTGGAAATATTCCCTTAACCATTACTATATTACCCGGAGCTCCTCAAACTATTTTCGAAGATTTTACTGATAATCATAATAAAACCTTACTTCAGTTAACAGTTCCTTTAAAAGAGCTTCCTATAACTGTAACTATTCAATCAAGAAGAACTAACAGACCAATTACTGCAACCATTCCTACTGGAGTTACAAGGATTTTTCAAGTAGAAGATTTCGAAAGCCTAACTGCCTCAACAGCTAGCCCTAATCCTGGGTTTTTTAGTGTTTTTATCAAAAAAACTTTCTGCATTTGCTGTAATGATCGAAATGATTCTTGTGATGAATATTATCATGAGTATGACCACAATTGTTAGAGTAAATCACCAAAAAGATTCCTTGAAATATAGGATTCTTTTTCTCTTCATAGGATCATCGAAGCCTCTTCCAAGCCAATCAAAACGCGCTTGGAAGTACTCCTTAATACAAGGAATTTTAAAATCCTGCTGCTTCTCTAGCCCTAAACAAGTTTCATAAAAATTAATTAAAAAATCCTCGTCTTTAACACTCTGTATTTCTTTCAACATACAAGCAGTAAATTAGACAGAGACGGCGATGGTGTTGCATGTAAAATATATATAAAAAGAAGCTCATATTCGAGCTTCTTTTTTACAACACCCTTTCAATCTCCTTCCCCAACTCTTCCGGCTTCGTCTGCGGTGCAAAACGATCTATC
The DNA here is from genome assembly GCF_000482345.1 of Bacillus sp. UNC437CL72CviS29. Taxonomy (NCBI): domain Bacteria; kingdom Bacillati; phylum Bacillota; class Bacilli; order Caryophanales; family Bacillaceae; genus Bacillus; species Bacillus sp. UNC437CL72CviS29. Next base: position 4,158 of record NZ_AXVB01000026.1, read on the forward strand.
ACTTTTCCGTCTCGTCCTATTAAAAACTTCGTAAAGTTCCACTTTACCACCTTCATGCCAAGTATGCCCGGTGCCTGCTCCATCATATATGTATATAATGGATGCGCGCTATCACCTTTTACATCAACTTTAGCGAACATTGGAAAGGACACACCGTAATTTAATTCACAGAAACTTGTAATCTCTTCTTCTGTGCCTGGTTCTTGTCCTCCAAATTGATTGCATGGGAAACCTAAGATTTCAAACCCTTGCTCTTTATACTTTTCATATAAAGACGTATTGGAGATTAAGTGTTTGCTAGGCGAATGAAGGCGGTATTTTGGTAGGGGCGTGACCAAGATAGTGACTGACTAATTAATCGTAATATTAACTAATAGATTTTAATCACAAGACGTATGATATCTGTTTCCAACCTTATCGCGTAGGGCTTCCTGCGCTTTTTATTTTGGTCACCGAAGTCACCATGCTACCTATTCCATTGCTAACCAATCGAAATATATTCCGTTGTTCTCCTCTAAATATTCCTTCCGTCTTTCTTCCGTGAATTTCGCCTCTAATATTCTATAGAAATAACCGTTAAATGACGTCTTAATACGATTGGACTTCTCCGCAAATATAGTCTCTTTAAATGAACGAATTGCCTCAGGAATTACGCTTAGAATTGATTTCTGTAATTTACTTCGTTTGTATGCAACTTCTACTCGTTTGTATAATTCGTAAATCTTATTCGCTGAGCCAAAGAATGGTAACACAGCGTTTTTAAATTCAGTTGGTACTACTTCCGGTGTAAATGTTTCGTCTAGATCGTCTAGTGTGATTTCTTTAGTTTCTTTTCCCTCGTTAACTTTATCGTTATATAATAATTCCTCTGCTGACGTATTATTTACGTTTGTTTTGTTTTTTAATTCTTCTAGAGTGCTAGATTCAGAGGACTTAGTTTCCCCTTCTGATTTCGACGCTGCAACCGTTGGCTCTTCTACGTTTTCATCGTTTCCCCGCGGTGACAATTCCGGTAGGACATCCGGAGTGACAACCGTTTTTATAACGTAAACATTGTGTCCGTTTCCTCCACGTAATTTACCTTCTGTGCGAATTGTTTCCTTACGTTCAATCACTCCGTACTCTTCTGATAATACTTTTAATGCACGACGAACTGTACGAGTGCTGATCGTTAATGATTTGGCAATCGTATCGACTTTTAAGAATGATACTCCAACAATTTTACATGAGTGACGCGCTAGTACCTTTAATACGTTAACTGCAGACTCCGCTAATTCGTGTTTATGCTTGTACAAAAAAGCACGTACAGATTCGTTCAGCGCTTCGATAGTAGAGAATGATTGTAACGTTTTATACTGTGCGTAATTTGCTGCGCTTAACACTTCTACTTTTGCCTTAGACATTTACGTTTCCCTCCGTTTCAAAATATAAGCGCTAACTATCTATCTATACGTGAATTCACGTAGTTAACGCCATGAGTTTATAAAATATAAGCGATGAACATATCGATTAAAAATAGTAATGATCCGATAATAAATACACCATAATACCAAACACAATCCGCCAGTGACTCGAGCCCGAAATACTCGTTAAGTTTATCCACACTCAATTACCCCTTTCACATTACTTATTACGTATGTGTAATTCGTTATTAATGATTCCATATTACACTTGTGTAATTCGCAAGTCAATAGTTATTGACGAAATAATTACGAAACTGTAAGATGTAACTAAGGATAATTAGGACGGAGGTACTACTATGAAGGTGACACCACGTTTATCGGAGATTTTAGCGGAACGTAACTTACGTCAAAAGGATTTAGCAGAGATGGCTGGTACGACAGAAGCTACGATTAGTCGTTTTAGTCGCCAATCTCGATATGAAATCGAAACACTGATCCGCGTTAGTAATGCATTAGAATTAAAAATCGAAGATTTATTCGTTGTGGAGGACGCTGAGTAAGCGTCCTTTTTTATTGGAGAAATTTACCGTTTAGTTTGATATACTTGTATTAGAATACAAAAACGGGAGTGAGCTAAATGAGAAAGAAATGGTTGAGCGGACTCGGATTAGTTATCATCGGGGTGTCACTCGCACTTGCTACTGGATGTACTCCACAAGATAAAGAAGCCGCATCACAAGCGAAGGTACAGAAAGAAGAAGAAAAAGCGCAAAAGCAAACCGATAAAGAAGCGGAGAAACAACGTAAGCAACAAGAAAAGGAAGAAAAAGACGCGAAGGATAAAGCTGAAAAAGAACAGAAAGACCAAGAGAAAGCTAAGAAAGACGAAGAAAATAAAGATAAGAAGTTTAAGGAAGGTATCGAAAAGATTGTTAAAAAGACTATCGGTAAAAGCGACATAGAATCAGTTGAGATAAATACAAACTACGACTTACCAGAACCAAACAATAAAGTCGTATTGCTTAATTTAAAAAATGCTAATGATAAAGTTCTTACATGGAATGATACTACGAATATACTAAAGAAATTATCGAAGGAAAAAGAGATTCAAAAAGTTATCTTTGTATGGAAAGCTGAATTAACGGATACATATGGAAATAAGATAACTGACCCAGTTATGAAAATGAACATAGATCGAGAGAACTTAGATAAGATTAATTTCGATAACTTCGACTACAAAAATATACCTAATGTCGTTAAAGATTATTGGGAGCATCCCGCATACAACAATAAATAAAGAAAAAAAAGACCGCCCGTAATAGGCGGTTTTCTCATCCGTAATTATCCTTCCAACTCCGCAGCCATCTCGTCCAGCACATTCGCCTTCAAATAAAGAAACGCTAACTCTTCTTCTCTCGACATCCCACGCTGAGAATCCATCCCGTCTAACAACATCCACTCCGCATCCCCTACGATATTTCGATACCGTAGCTTGTCTTCCTCGTAAAGCAACATCGCGGCCATTTCCTCCGTACTAGCTATCGTCAGTTGCCTTCCGGATTGATCTACGTAAAACACCGAAATCGTATCACTAGCTCGGTAGATTTCGAATTCATATGTATGTCTGCCTCGTTTTACCTCTACGTTGTACCACATTAGCTCCTGCGAACCGTTCACTGTTACTTCGTATAAGTTCGAATGTGTTTGCGTCATTATTAAGACCTCCCCCTTTACGTTATTTTATCGTTGTACCTCATGTAAAATTTTAACAAGTAGATATTAACGTAGTGTAAAGGACGTGTGAAACTTAAATATAATTTTATAAACATTATCTTAAATGATATATTTTTTCTTTATTTAAGTATTTACATATTTATCCTTTCGGTTCATAATTTCAATTGGGGAAGGAGGAAATATATGGTTCAAATTAAGGTTACACCTGAAATGCTAGAAGGAGTCGCAAAACGAGCTTATAGCACAAGACATGCGTTAGAATTAACACATAAAAAATTATGCGATCAAATTGACCATCTGTGCTATCAATGGGCGGGCGCTTCTAGTCAACATTTCGTTCAAATGTTCAATGATGCAAAGCCGAAAGCATTTACCTTTATAAATGGCATCGCAAATGTGGAAGAAGAATTAAAACAAATCGCTGAGAAATTCCGTACCGCAGATACTTCATATGACGGAAATCTAGTTGACGGAAAGGTTTCCGATGATAATATTGAAGAAGGTGCGACGTGCGGTCCACTTTCAAATGCTAACGATCCAGTGAAGCAAGAAAAATCTATATTTGAGAAAATAGTAGATGGAGGTTGGTCTGGTGCTGGTGAAGCTGTAACCGATACAGTAGACGGTTTTAAATCTTTAGGTGATGCAGAAACATGGGAAAACCTCGGCAATTCTCTTTTACATCCTATCGACACACTAAAAGGGATGGGGCAGGCAGTCTCTGAATCTTGGGATAAAGATGTTGTCAACGGCGATGCAGAAAGCCGTACAAAATTCTTTACATACGGATTGACTCAATTAGCTTTCGGTGTCCTGGGAGATAAAGGAGTAAGTAAAGTTGTTAAGGTAGCAAAAGGAGCAAAAATGTCACAAGGAATGACGGAACTTCCACAGTTATTTAACAAAGGAGACAACTTTGCTATTGCTGGTGGAGGTGGTTTGCGATTTGGATTGGATACACCTGATTTTAAACAAGCTGAAGATACTTTATTATTCTTTAATCCGTATAAATCTCACCCTAATTCTATTTATAAAAACAATCGCACCCTTGAACATATCTTCCATGGGAATTTAAATAAAGACGGGGACGCTGGTGGTTATCATCATGTTAGTATGATGGGCGAAGGAGAAATTTTAAGGATCACTAAACAACCTAATAAATACGGCGTATATGAAGCAAAAGTTGCAGTGAATGGAGTGGTAAAAAGACCAACTTCCACATTTTTCCCAGATGCATGGGATAGAACACAAGTTTTGAATTGTATTAATGAAGCTTATCAAAACGCTCAATTTGTAAAAGGATCTACCAATACATATATCGGTAGATCAGCAAACGGAATGAAAATTCAAATGTTTATTGACAAATCAACCGGTAGGATTATATCAGCATTTCCAATCTATTAATAGGAGGATATATAACTATGAAATATAGCTATGAATTTAGTAAAGGACCTTTTGATATATTACTTATTAACTTACCTGAAGAAATCGCTTTAGTTGGTGAGTTTTTACGATCTGATGTTCATGGTATAGAGTGGATAGAAGAACTTGATAAAGTTTTGAATAAAGAAATTGATTGTGCAAATTTCGGTGGCAACTCTTGCGATTTGGAAGTTAGACCGGATTTCACTATGATTACACATCGTTATGTGGAAGATGAAGAGTACACTTGTAAAATTGAAACAATTGAATTAAAGAACTTGATGTTAGTATGGCTAGAAGAGTATGAGAATTACTTACAAAACCTTGATTCCAACTAATGTATAGTATTTATTAAATCCGACTCAGCGTAAAATGAGTCGGATTTGTTATTACTTCACATTCACATATGCACCACTAGCCGTAATGTAATACGTATTCCCTTTCGAGTTGTGCACTTTATACTGCGGTGAGCTGTTTACGTCAACCTTAGCGTCGATAGTAAATCCGAGCCCTGCGTCAACTGTACCGGCTACGTACGCTTTGTCCCAAGTCGCTTTTGTGTAGTAGTTTAGGTCGTTTACTTTCGATACGACACGTTTACCTACTACGTTAGTATTCTCGTTTACATTTCCTTTATCATAACGAATATAAGACGAATCATACTTAACCCATTGGTTGCCGCCTAAGTTTAACCAGCCGTTAGACTCAGCGAATACTTTATACGCTTCACCTTGTTGTAACTTACGAATCACACCGTAATTAGTACCAGGACCTTTTCGTAAGTTAACGTTAGTTCCTTCGATGTATGCAACTCCGTTAACTGGCGTTACAGAAACGCTAGGCGATTCGACCTCTGGTTTAGTAGGTTTTTCCGGTGCTACGACTGATACTTCACCGTTATCATACGCTCGCTTCACGTCAGCGCGTAATTGTGCGATAGATACGCCGTGTGAAGCTAAATAAGCGCGTGGGTCTTCGTGGTCGGTACCTCCTAGTTTATGCGTTACATCTTCGTGAGTCCATAGGCCTTTTTCGACCGTTAAGTCGTTGTCTTTCAGAATCTTCGCTAGTAATTTAACATAACGTTCATAGGATGCTTTAAACTTTGCTGGATTGCTAGTCTCAGATAATTCAACGTGGACAAATCGTTTGTTTGCCGCTGATCCTGCACCGTACGCGATATACTTCGTATCGGCTATTTGGATTGTCTCGTTCCAATCCGTTGCGAAATGCACGAATGCGTTATGCCATGTACGAGCTTCATAGTTTCTGATGTTAATGGCAGGCGCTTCCGGAGTGGCGGTCGAATGAGCTACGACGCCTTCATATGCACCGACTCCGTAACGGTATGCTTGTTTAGGTAAGTCCGGGATTAACATACGGTTGATTGTTAACGCATCGGCAAACGCCCCTCCTATGAACGAAAAAAAGACTACCATTACGGTAGTCATCGAGATAAATAGTTTAGTTAAGCGATTCATTTCGTTCCCTCCTTCGTATTTAAAATCTGTTTAATTTCCGTTACGTCTTTCGATAACGTGCCGAAGGCTTGTGCTTGCGTTTCGATTACTTCCTGGTTCTTCTCGATAACCGCTTGATACTTACCTTCGCGCTCCTTGCTTTCTTTACGTGAATCGAAAAATAGCCAAACAAAAAGGACTGCTAAGAGTCCTTGTGATAACGCTAATTTAAAGATTTCTTCCGGCATAAACATCGTCTACCTCCTTTCGAAAATAAAAAGCCCACTATTGTGCGCTATCCGTAATTAAATCTGCTCTGCCATTGTCGGTTAAGTATTTATCAATTCTGTCTTTATAAATCTTAAGCTTTGTAATAACAACAATATACGTAAAAACTCCATCAATCACTCGTTGCGCCATGTACTCAGCCATTTTACACCAACTCCTTTTTATTAGACGTTACATGTCACTAGTCATAATTAAATCGTCCAAAGCTTTCTCAGTTAGTTCCAGTTTCTTTTTAAGTTTTTCTATTTCTGAAGGTTCTTGTGGTTTCGGTTTGTTCATTTCTTCTAATTCTTCTTCTGTAATGGTTTCAATCCACTTTTCACCGTCCCATACAGGCTTGTAATAAGCTGGAACAGGAACTTCCGTATAGCATTCTGGATAGTTATAAATTTCGGTGTAACCATTAGGAATTACCTCTTGATAATGCAAATCAATCGTTTGATATTGTAAGATGTCTTGATCGACCTCTTTTTCTTGATACTCCTTGTTTTCATCTAAAAACGTATGCACAGTCTTGATTGTTATAATTTGAGGAATATCAACTGTTCGTGTTCGATTTTCTAATTTATTTAGCGTTTTATATTCAGGAATTACTAGTTTTGTCCCTGTGTAAGCTTTCGTTTCCTTGTCATACATGTATACTGTTTTCATGTAAACTCTCCTATTCTTTTATTTTAAATAATATACGTAAGAGTAAACGACCAGTTTTTTAATGGGTTTGTCCCTTCTGCAATCCATTCACAATGTACAGAGCCATCAGTTCGAAGTGTAATAAACCCTGTGTTTGTATCTAGGTTGTTTAACACATAAGTTGCCGAAAATGTTAAATCACTTACAGGACGGAAATTTGCTGGAAGTGAAGCGATAATGTGATTATTTTTCACACCTACTACATTCATATTGAGGCATACTGTATTTCCACTGCGCTTTATTTTTGATGTTTTACCAGATTGGTTTGTTACGCCGTTGATTGGAGTGATATTAACCCAATCAGTATCTGTCGATTGTTTTACTGTGCCGTTTACTTCTAAATTACTATCAAAACGAAATCCTGTTGCAATCTTTGACAGAACATTACTTCCATTGAGTTGTAATGCGGTAGTTGTAAATTTCCATCCGTTAAGAGTTTTAAGTAAGTCATTTAACGTTACATGCTCTTCCCACCCAATCCAAGTACCATTGTCGATGTAATTTGTATAAAATTTGTTTTGATAATCTTTCGCAATAACAAATCCGAAAGTTGGGGAATTTATAAACGAGATACCTCGCCAGGATTTAGCATTAGGTGTATTACCTTGTACGCTGCCATGACAATAAATTGTGTTTATTCCTAGTCCTCTAGATACAATTTCATCAAGAATGTTTTTGGTAGCATCACTAACCGAAAGTAACGCACCACCCACATCTGTTGTGATTTTTGGTACTTGAACATTATTTGCAGCAATCAATTGCTTTAGTTTTGTAATCTCTGCATTTGTAGAATCTATTTCTTTTCGATAACCTGCTACAGCTTCAAGAGCTTTGTCAAAATCAGAAAGATAATGATTCAGTTCAATATTTCCTTGCTTCACATCACGACCTAGTACAATTTTTAAATCTTGTGTAGAAAATCGCTCCGTTGTACTTTTTTCGAACGCAAAATAAGCTGCCCACACACTAGGAGTAGATACAGCTTCCTTCGAAAATGTATATTCAAATATTCCTTTTACTGCATCAATAATAACTGCATCGTCACGAACAAAATGACCGGATTGATTTGCTGCTTCATATTTTGCATCATACCCTGTTAAATCAACGGTTTTACCGTATTCTTTGAGGTGTACAGTTACTTTTAATCCACTTTTATCATTTTGTCGAGAGTAAATCGTCTTTGTCAGTACCGGATTTGCTAAGTCAATTATGATTGTCTCATTTCTCATTATTTCACCTTACTTTCTAACGCCGCTATTCTCGATTCTAGTGCTGATATTTTGCTGCGCGTCTCATCAGCAAATGCATCTAAAGACCTTCTAAGACTATTGTCTCGTGCAATCGACTCATCGTTAACTCTATCAAGGATGTTACTTAAATTGGTATCACGAGCAACGGAATCAGCATTCACACGATCCGCTGTCTTTCTTACATCATCAAAAGCTGCATCAACAACTTTTACACGCGCCTCAAAAACTGTGCGAGTTGTAAAATCGCTAAAAGCTACTCCATTCCACTTTGCTGCCCACACTTCAGCCCATGTCCAAGTTGTTGTTCCTAAACTTCCTGTACCTGAAGTTTTTGGAGCGAAAATCGCACCGTTGTGTCCTCCAATATTATCAATCGTCCAAGATGTCCCTTGTAGCTGCGAGTTGAAATATGACGATTTAGTGAAGTTAATTGGTCCTGCAAAATCGCACCATCCAAAGAATTTACCATAGGCATGAGATTCAAAGAATGGGGCATTTATCGCAACATTGCCCGATTCACCATCCACAAAGATGTTATTTCCTACAGAACCATTTGATTCACGAACTCCAATAGCCAGCGATGCTTTTGGGTTTCTAATTCTTTCGATTGTCCAATACGTAATTTCTCTACCATCAGGGCCAATCGCTTGCGAAATAGTGGAAGCTGGTGATCCGGTTAAACTGTAGAATTCAATCGATGACTCATCAAGATTGATACCAAAACGATTATTAATAGCCTTCATGATTCCCGCTCGAATGTTATTAGCGCTAAGGAAACCAACAACACCTACAGAGGCTACAAGCCCTTCATATGTCAATGCTTCTTTGAATGTGTGCCCACCATCACGACTAATACCAATACCGGCACTGTTAAACGCCACTATGTTATTAGGATTCTTAGGATCAATAGCAAGGATTCCATTATCGAAAGTTAGAGAAGTCTCTGCGGATTTAATTGCTGCTGAAGCACGTTTCACACCATCGTCTAATACGTTGTATTTTACTTTTCCATTATCATCGATAACTTCTGACATCGACTTATCAATCGCCGATGAAATAGCGTCCGATAAATCTTGTTTCATATTTGACAACGTTACTTTCGTTGCGATTGGCTCTAAGTTTTCATCATATTCCTCTTCAATTGCTACGATCCGCGTTTCAATATCGATATTCATAGGTTCGTAAATAAGAAAGATTCGATCTCCCTCATTCGGGATAATGTAAGGATATCCAGCTTTTCGTAAATCAACGAAATCAATCGTAATGCTTACAAGCGGTGTATCTTGCAAATCATTACGTAAACGTTCATCCAGTCCCTCTGCCGTTGTATATCGATCGTCGTCTACAAATGGCGCATCGATTTTACCGAAAATCTTCATGTTCGGACTTGTGTATTCGCGCATTAATCCGTCCTTACCATAACCTCGAATATAGGTTGCAAGATTCGTAGTATCAACAACGCGTTCAAATGTCTTTATATTGAAGTTATATCTGAACTGGAATTCAGTATCCTCGCCTATTCGATTACGGAAGGTAACTAAGTCTCCTCTAATCGTCATTTCAGCTTGATAACGTTTTAGCGCTTTTTGGAGTAAAGATAATTTATTGTCACCACCGAAATTTTCCCAGCTTTTTGCGTAAAAAGAGTCAACTACGGCTGTTTTATACTTAGTTCCTTCGAAAATAAAATCTAATGCCGATTGAAACATCATACTTCCAGATCGTTTTTCATATTTCTGTTTCCCCATTAAATCGACATAAAACTTATGAATAGCTTCCACTTGTTTAAAGTACGTACGTCCCGCATTTCGTTCTTTAAGTATTTTTATTACGTATTCCTCATTCTCAAATTCGATAATCCCTTCCTCTTTAGTTAAAGGAAATGAGAATAGATTTTCTTCACAAGGAAAAAGAGAGAAGCTCAAAGTCTTCTCTCCGTTTATTAAACGATTGCGGGTAAATGATTTAAACCCTACCAATGGCTCTGAGTTACCTTCGAGGTCTGTTACCATTAACATAATTGTCACCCGCCTTTATAGATAATAAAAGTTAAAATCGAATTGTATTTCGAATGGTTGCGTGGTTCCTGATAATTGAAATTCATTCCAACCAGGCGCTAGAGTGATAAGCTTTCGATTTGTATCTCTAAAAATACTTAAACTGTTCTTTGTACTACGTACCCCAGCCAGTAATATCGTATCATTTGCACTTGTTGTCTTGTTATATGACCACACATCGCCAGTTGTTATGTTTTTTATCGACAGGTTACTAGAAGGTCCTTTGAATTTTATAGATAAAGGAATATATCTTGGGTTCACTTCAACGCTCCCTGCATTTAAGATGTTGAAATACGAGACGTTGTGAATGTACTTCAATTCATTACTCCAATCCAACCCCATACCGTAATGTGCGTCTTGTGCATAAACATCGAAATCCGGCATTAAAGTATTTAGTGTCGAAATTGCAAATGGTAAAGATGCTACAAATTCCACATCAAAGAATCCATAAAAACGTTGCTGATCCATTTCGAACGAATCGTTACACTTAACTTTCCAACGTTTATAAGGAACTCTTAAATCAGTTAGATAAAACTCCTCTTCGCTTCGGAATATATGAAATACTTCATCACGTTCGATTGCATAAGTATCCATATTTTGCGCCTTTAAATAAAAAGAGCAACTAATTTTCCGTACGTCGTAAGTCGTACCTAAATCAATGCTGCCTGGTCTACTTTCTATGGATTCCGTTGTGTGCTTATATATGGGAGCTGATACTAGAAAGTCCCTTGTTGTAATTCCAAGTTCTTCAAGATCATAGCGTGTCCCATCCAATCTTTCTACAATTGTATTCATCATCGACCTCCCTTCATATAAGACTTCAGCGATAGTCTCTCGCTCTGCATATCGTCAATATACGGTTGTGTTACTCTAGCGATCTCATATCCGTCCATCATAATTACGTTTTCAATCGTCATATTCCGTTTTGCATTCGCTGAGTTAGTATTCGTATTCACACCGCTCATTGCGTATGCTGTAGGTGATACTGACTGCGCAACGCCAGTGTTTATTGAACCATTATCCACCGCTAACATCTCCGGTTTCATCCAATTCGTCATTTCTCCGGACGTACGTAGTACCGCCCCTTTCATCGAATCAATACCGATTATCCAACCCTTCATCATATTGACGCCGATCATGTCGCGCATCCAACGTGAAGGAGAATGTATGTCGAGGATTCCGGATATTTTATCTTTAATACCACTTCCGAGTTCTTTTATCTTTCCCCAAACTTCGCCGAACATCGAACCGATACCGTTAATCAATCCCTTAATAATATTTACACCGATATCAAATAAATTGACTTCCCTCAACGTATCGATTATCTTTCCACCTAGTTCTAGCGCCGCACTTCCTAGCTGTCCTAAAAGCGATAGAATACCTTTGATGAGTGCCTCGATTAATTTAACGCCCGCTTCTAAAAGCTTCGGTAAGTTCTTAATTAATTCGCTGACTAAAGTTACGATTAGTTGAAGTCCCGCTGCTATTAATTGAGGGATTACTTTAACGATACCAGCGATTAAAGCCATAAGAATCTTTACGCCAGCATCTATGATTTTCGGCAAATTAGCAATCAATGTTTCTGCGATTTTAGCTATTAATGTTAACGCAGCGTTGATTAATTGAGGTATTATTTTAACGATTCCCTCGATCAACGCCATCAGAATCTTAACCCCTGCTTCTATGATTTTCGGTAAATTCGCTAGAATCGTATCAGCTACTTTCATAATTAAAGTAACTGCCAAATCGATTAATTGCGGTAGCATCTGCACAATACCGTCAATCAGCGTAGTCAATATCGAAACTCCTGCGGAAACAATTGCTGGTAGATTCGCAGTAATCGCGTCGATTAGCGTGGTAATTACCGTAATCACTGCCAATACGACCATAGGTAGCGCTTGTGTAATCCCGGTAATTAGCGAGGTCAGTAGATTAAGCCCTATTTCGATTAGTTTCGGTAAAAATGACATCAATCCGTTAACAAGCGTTTCTATAATCGTTACTGCAATCGGAATTAACGAAGGGATTGTTTGGACGATTCCAGTGATTAACGTAAGAATTAACTGTAGCCCCGTTTCAATAAGCATAGGCAATACTTGTGTAATTCCGGTAATTAGCGATTGGATAATTTGCATTCCCGATTCAATTACTAAAGGTAAATTTTCAGCGATTGACTGCATTATCGTATTAATTACGCCTACCATCGCTTCAAGTATCGAAGGTGCCGCTTGAACTAAGCCATTAACTAGGTTCATAATAATCTGCGAACCAACTTCGATTAACTGAGGTAGAGTCGTAGTTAAAAATTCTGCTATGGAATTAAAAACATTTGTAATCGCTTGTACAATAATCCCTTTATTCGCGTTTAGATACTCCGCTATCGCTGGTAGATAGCGAGATACTGAGACGATGACTCCTGGAATTCCTCCAATAATAGCGCCTGCAATAGACGGACCGATTGTTTTAAAAATCTCGCCTAGTTGGCTGAAGTCTCCGGAAAACGCCGCCATAATAGCGGATTTCAAACGATTGAAACCTGCGACCACTGCGTCAATTGCTGGACCTGCGAAATTCATAAATGCCGATGATAATTCGGTAACTTTCGATTTAATAGAATCCCAAGCGCTATTGACCCCGTTTCGAAAAGCTTCGTTATGTTTATATAATTGTACTAACGCTGTACCCATCGCCGTTAATGCCATGATTACTATGCCGATTGGTCCTGTCAGAAATGCGAATGCTGCTCGTAGGGCAACCATCGCTGCGCTAGCTAATTTTGCGACTGTTGCGCTTTTTCCTAACCAACCAACCAACATCCCGAATGCTCCTATAGTGCTACCTACAGCACTAATAATGAGTCCTAATACAGCCATAAAAACAGTAAATGCTGCAACAGTCGTAGCTACCGTCGCGATAGTCGTCCTCATTACAGGAGACAACCCATTGAACCAATCTGCTAGCGCCTTAATCTGACCTGCTACAACCGAAATTGCCGGTGCTAACGCATCTGTAAATGCACGGGCTGCTACGTCAATTGACGATTGCATTTTTACGATTGCACCCGCCCAACCTTCAAGCATTGAATCGGCTGCTTTTTTCGAGGCCCCATCAGATTTAACAAGTGAATCCGTTAATTTATCGATTTTTTCTGGTCCTGCCGCTACAAGTGCCATCATACCAGAAACTGCCTCTGTACCGAAAATAGCCGCTAGTGAAGCGCCTTTTTGGGCGTTTGTGTAACCGTCCATCCCTTTCGATAAGTCTCCAATAATTTGACTCAACGGGCGCATGTTGCCCCCTTGATCCGTAATAGATACACCAAGTTTTTCGAGTTCGATACGTGCCTGTTTCGGGGGTTTAACTAGACGAAGCATTGATGAACGTAACGCTGTACCAGCCGTCTCACCTTTGATACCTGCGTTAGCCATAATACCAACGGATGCTGCGAGCTCTTCCATCGAAATACCTAACTGTGCTGCCGGACCAGCGGCATATTTAAAGGCGTATTGCATATCGCCTACACCCGCTGCCGTCGCATTAGCCGCCATCGCAAGTACGTCCGCTACATGTCCACTTTGTTTCGCCTCCATACCGAAAGCGTTTAATGCGGAGGTTATCGTATCGGCTACCATTCCGAGGTCTTCACCGGAAGCGGCTGCGGCTGATAGTACGCCAGGTAATGCTGCGGTTGCTTGCGCCGCATCGAAACCTTTCGCACCCATTTCGGCATAGGCTGCCGCTACTTGTCCAGTTGAATACACTGAAGATGTCGCCATCTCTAAGATATCTTTCTTAACTTGGTTATACGATCCACCAGTGAGTACCGCTGCTTTACGGGTTTGTTGTTCGAACTCCATTGAGTCTTTGATCATACCACCGAATGCCCTAGTGGAGGCGTAAGCAAGCGGTGCAAAAGCCGTTGTCATACTCTGTCCTACCGCCTGTACTCTCCGCCCCATTTCTTGCGCCTGGTTCCCCACGTTTTGAAACGCCCGCTGCCAACTTGAATAGTCTGGCGGTGGTGGAGGCGGAGGAGGTGGCGGTGGTGGTGGAGGACTTGGTGGTCTAGGCGGTGGAGGCGGCGGTGGGGGTCTGTTAATATGCCTAAAGAACTCGTCCCATGCCTGCGTCGCCTGTCGCAAATTCCTTTGTAAGTTAGATATATCCGCTAATAACTGTACTTCTACACGGTTTTGACTAATTGTTACTCACCACCCTTTCCGTCTTGACTTCGTAATGCTCGCTCGATGTCGTCGAATAAAGCTTCGTTAGCATGTATCTTTTCGGTTATGCGTTCACGTTCTTTTTCATTTGTCTCTACCATACGAGCATTTCCAGGACGTTTATAGATATCACCTAAACTCTTAACCTTTTCACTTTGGGCATTTCGGTTGAATAACGCCTGGATACTAGCAATCTCATAAATATCTAAGAGTCGTTCACGATATCCAGTAAGCATAATGTGATACTCTTTGATACTTAATCGTTTTGCTCGTAATGCATCCATACCGAAATACCGAAAGCAATCGGATAATAAGTCATCAACGTTTATTCGTACAGGCTCTCGAATGATTTCTTCTGATCCTCCGGCATGCTCGCTAGTAACTTGTCCACTGTCTTCTTGAAGAAAAAACTGTTAAGTACGACCGCCTTATTTACCTTTAAAATGTCGTCAAAGGATAATTCTTCTGACATTAGTTGACGTTCAATTTCTGCCTCGATATCTTTACGTGTAATACCTTCACCTGTATGAATTAGAGCGTAATAAACTACATCTACGAAATCTTCAAGACCTCCTTGCATCGCCTTTTGCACGAATTCGAAAGGTCCTCCGTTACTATCGATTAATTTAATTGCTTCAAAACCGTATTTAAGCTCGTACTCTTTTCCTTTTACCTCAAATCGTGTAAATGAATTAGCCATATATAAACCCTCCGTTAATTAGTTTGATTTCATTTGCGAAATAAAAGGGCGGGGGAACCTCGCCCACTACTCGTTATATTTAAGGTTTAACGATTTCTCCGTTAGGTGCTCCTGGTGGAAGTGTTGTAATTTTACCGATAGACAAACCACCGTTTAACTTCGCCTCAATCGAGTATTTCGAGAACTCTTCGTTTTCATGTGATAACTCAACAGTACTTAACATAAACGTACCGCTTTTCGTTTTGTATTCGCCTGCGGTAGCGCTACGTAAAGAAACTTCGTGAATTTTAACGAGTTTCTTATTCGTGATAGCTTCCTCGATGTAATCTAATGCCTCGTCACCTTCTGTACTTACACCCTCAATAGATACCGATTGTGTTACATCTCCGTAATCACTGCCGGACTTGTCCTTCGTTTTTAACTCGATTTCGCCCGCTTCGATTGAGCGTGAGCCCGACGTTTGGTTAAATAGTCGAACCGTTTTACTTGCGCCTTCTGTCTGTGGAATATCGATTAAATATAACGTCTCTTTCCCTTTGAATTCCGGTGCTGCCACTGTTCCTGCCATCCGTATTCCTCCTTATTTTCATATCGTGATTGTGATAAAGCTGAGGTGTTTCGCCGTTACTTGCTCCGTACTTTCTTGTGGAATAGGTTCAAATGACGAAACTTCCGCATATAAAAAACCGACTAGTGTAGGCGTTTTCGAACTTGTGTCGTACAAGTCGATAGGTCGCCTATCTAGTCGGTCGATGATTCTATCTTGTATTTCATTTCGGTTTGAAACTGTATCGGAATAAACTCCGATTTGAATTAGATGATTTCTTGCGTAATTATCTTTCGAGTAGCGGTCGATAGTTCCCGTTAGAGATTCGATTGTTAGAAACGGCTTTGGTTTTCCAGTTAAGGAAACTCCGTCAAATACCCAAGTAGTAGGTGCGAATTCTTCTAACGCTTTTTTCAACGAATACATTACGTTATTTACTGTAACCATCGTTATAGACCTCTTGCCGTACGAGCCACGGTTTTCTCTAAATCAGATACTAACGGTTGCTCTCCTTCGAACGCTGTCTTACGCATGAAACCTTTTTTCGTCTTATGCGTGTATTCTTGAACGGCTGCGTATTCGACATCGGAACCGTATAACCATCCGGTTTTGTCTCCGTTGAAAGGCTTTACGCTTGGCGGAATACTTCCCGCTAAGAGTCCTGAATCAACAGGCGCTCTATTCGAAGCTGTATTCGCTTGTAACCTTGCGTGCTTTTCCACAGTATTCGCAACCTGTGTTTTATATCGATTAGGGTTATTGATTCGCATAACGTTTTCCATCCCTGTAACCCTTGTGCTGATTTTCATTAAATCACCCTCTTTACGACTACTTCTCGACGGTTAATTCCACCTAATCCTCTTTCGTCAATTAAATCGATTACATATTGAATACCTTTTCTTTCGAGGAACTTGACGTCATTCAAATCGATATCAAGATGGAAAGTAACGAGTGCTTCACCTTCTTTTACATCGGTACCTGAAAACTTCACTTTATCTTCTAGTGTGAACTTCTTCCAAACGACTTGTACCGTTTCTTGCGTATCTTCACCGTGAATATCTTCGCCTGTAATTGGGTCTGTTGTCGAAGTACCTTTTCGCCATAGAATAATAGATTCTCGTCGATTCTGTTCGATTAATTCACGATTAGCTCTAATTTGCTCGATGTCTTTTTCGGTTAGCACTTATTATTCCTCCCCTCCGATAATGTAATTTAAACGAGATGAACATTGTGGATGCGGATTAATCAATTGGGCTAGTAAACTTTCAGGTATCTTTTTCGGATATCTACCAGGACCTAATCCGTAATCATCACGTTTAGCTAACTTGTAACACATATGCTTCGAGTGATATCTATGACGGTGTCCGTTTTCGATTATTTTGTAACCTGTAACAATATCACTTTCGTTACCGTTATAAATCGTGGCTGCTCGGTAGGTGTTATTGCTCTCCGTAATTGCTACACGTTCGATTTTCCATTTCTCGTTTTCGTGTACTTCCTTAATACGTTGAGAAATCGAACTAACACTTTCACCTTTAAGTACTGCCGGACGAATTACCTTCGTTAACTCTGCTCGCATGTCACCCGCTAGATTCCATACTCGGTCAGACAGTATTAAACCGTCATCTCCTACTCGTTTAACCATATCTTTCACAATGTGCTTATTTACGGAATTTATTGATTTTACGCTAAGAGGCGTTTCTGCAAGTTTAGAAGTCGTCCACTTCGCCGTATCATCTATCATTTTTTCGAATGACACTCCTGACTTTTTGCGAAACTCCTTTTCGTAATAGTCTAAATCTCGTAATAAAGCGTTTAGTCTGCCTCGTTTAATTACACCGTCTTTTTGGTAGTCGTTAATTAAGTCCATAAGAAAAAGACGGATTAGCATAATAGCACCAACCGTCTCTTCTACTTGTTTTTCGTTTTCTTTTTCGTACTGCTTCGATATTTTATCGAGCGCTTCGTCAAATTCTCGTTGTAATTCGTTCACGGACGATCAACTCGCTTTGCAATTCGAAAGCTAGAGCCTGTACCGTCGTATTCCGTTCGTTTACTACGCCATAACTCATAATAGTGTTGCGCCAAGTCACGGTAATTTTTCGATACGCTGGACTTATCTACACTTTCTTCACCGTCTGTATATTTGAACGAAGATGCCTCTATCGTTGCTTTTGCCATTAAATCAACATAGCGATAATAAAAAGTAACTAACTGTGCTTGTTTATCAGTTAGAACGGTTAGCGACGAAAAGCCATTCGCAATTAATGCTTCTTCGAATAACGAATCATCGGCTTGCAACCGTTGTTTCAATTCTTCTATGTTAATAAAACCTTCCGTCGCCATAGCCGTCACTCCTTAGATTTTGTAGTACGCTTGCGTGTAGTGGACTTTTTCGGCGCTGACTCACCTTTTTCACCCGTAACCGCTTGCGTTTCAATAATTTCGACGTAACCAATCGACGCTAAGTAAGCCGCCGATTTTTCGTCGATTTCGATTTGTGAGCCGATGCCATGGCCGTCCACGATACCGCCCACTACTTTTACATTAACTAACATTATTGCGCCACGTCAGCATGTAATAATAACGAAGGTTTCTCTACGATAGGAAATCCCGCTGCTACTACACGTAATACAGATTCGATCGGCTCTTTCTTATCGTAGGCATCAAGTACAACACCTGGTTTAAAATCATTTTCTACAGTTGGACCATAAACGAAATTACCTAGTCCTTCAGAAACGAATACTACACGATATTGAGGCATAAACTCGATTACTTCGTCAACGCCAGTATACACGTTACGAACCGTAACCTTACGCTGTTCTACAATTTGCACTGGCGGTAAGCCATAGCCATCTAAAACATCGTTTACTTCTGCGACAGAAATACGTTTAACGCCGTCTTTTGCTACACCACGAGCCTCACCGATGATTCCATTATTCTTTTGTAATAACGCTTGTGTTTCGCGAGTCATTAAAATAACATCTGCTTTTTTACCGTTTGCAGTTAAGTACTTATCATTCCATTCGATTAAGTTACCTAGTGCGTCAGCATTTACATCAGTCCAAGCATTTGTACCCGTTAAAGCGATCTTTTGGTCTGCTGGAATACCGTAGTCAACAACGATTTTTACACCGTTCTTGTTGTAATCGAATTTACCTTTAGTAACAGCTTCTAATTTAGCGATATCCACACGACGTTGTAACGCTTTTACTAAGTCAGCACCTTTAGCGCCTAATTTATCAATCATTGCGCTATGTTCTGCGTCAGAACGTGATTGATTTAACGCTAACAATTCCTCTTCCGTAGCGATATATTTAAGACCCATCTTTGCGAGTTCTCCCATTTTAGACGCTACTGCATCACGGTCCATTACCGGTGGCTCTGCGCCGTAACCAATCATTGCTGCGATGTGGTTTGATTTCTTAATTACGTCGTATGCGAACGTAGTAGAGAAGATTTGGTCGTTCGGTAAGAAACGGTCTGCAAGCGTAGGTGTGTCAAGCTTCTCCTTTTCTAATGCGTCAACTAATCCGCGAAGCGCTGGTTTTTGAAATTCCTTTAATTGTGTAATACCTGACATTTAAATTCCTCCTTAGTTTTCCGTTAAAAATTTGCAATAAAAAAGACCGTTATTTAAACGGCCCTTACACGTGCTTTACATATCGAATTAATGGTGTTGCTTTCTTAAATGCGTCTGTCACGCCTACGAGTTTTGCATCGTACACTGAACCACGTACAAGCACTTGACCTATTACTCCGTCGTTTTGACCATCGCAATCCCAATCAATATCTAGAATCGCAAATTCGTCGAAACCTGGTTCTAAAGTACCTGGCGTTTTCTCCTTATACGGTTCAAACTTACCTGTAGTTGTGTTGCGAGCAATAGCCGTACCGCAATCTACGTATTTTGCACCAAATTTCTTAGCGTCTAATGTCGCGCCCCCTTCGATATACTGCAGGTGCTCACTCGCTAAAATGTTCTTACCACTCTTAAACGGTTTTTCTGTAAATTTCGGTGTGTAAACTGGCATTAATATTCCTCCTTAATTATCCTTATAATTTTCCGTTGGCTTTTAATCTCGCGTACATGTCGCGACCAACGTCTGTTAAATCCTTCGGTTCTGGATTACCTCTTTTCGGATTTCCAGGAGAAGGATCAGCACCATTATTTAAAGGTAAAACTGCTAATTTTACGGATTCTAACGACTGTTTTAAGTCCTCGTCCGTCTCGCCTTTTAACAGGTCTTTAATTAAAACGATTTGCTCCGTTGAATATCCAGCGCTAACTAATATCGTTTCTTTCTTGGCGTCCAACGCTTTCGCCTTTTCTTCACCTAATTGTTGCTGCAAGTTTTCGTATAACTTCTTAAATTGCTCTTTCTCCTCCAGCTCTTTACGTTCTGCCTCTTGTCGCTCTTTTTCCGCCTTTTCATCAGTTTCTGCTTTCGCTTTCGCCAAAGCCTCGCTAATCATACGCTGAACATCTTCGTCAGTATATGTTGGCGTAGGTGGTGTTGGTGGTTCAGGCGGCGTTGGCGGGTCTTGTGGATCGCCAGGGTTAGGGTCTGAAAAGTGTTGTAAATTCCCTAGACGTAATCTGAATGACGTTTTCTTTCGGTCTACTATTTTCATTTATTCACTACCTCCGTATGGATCAGTTTTTTGTATTCGACGTTGTTGCTCGTTTGAAATTTCTTGCTTTTTAGCGGTGATGTTCTCTACACCTAAACGATTCATCGCTCCGGCAATGGATTCAAAGCCTGCGGTCGTTTCTTCCGTTAACAATGCAACTAATTCCTTGCGGTTATCCGGTAAAGGAAGTACAAATCGAATTTCATTGTCGTAATTGTCTCCAATTGTTTTCACGACTTCGCGGTCATATCCGAATTTTTGTCGGTCAACCCTCGCTTGTAAATATCTGATTGTCTTTTCGTGTAATTCCTCTAAGCGCGGACCCCACGATAACCAATGTTCTTCGGTTTCTTGGATGATATCGTGGAACAATACGTGTAATGTTTCGCTATTTAAACCCCCGAAGTTCATTTCGGAAGGTACGATTTGCGGTAATGATGTGATTTCATGAAGTGCGCCTTTTACTCTTGCGTATTGATCCTTAAACGCTTCTTTCCAACGGAAACCGCCTTCGACTTTCTTAATATCCGGCGTTACTCCATCCATTCCGCCTTTCGCTTCGATTACAGCACCTGGAGCAATCTGTAATTTGTTTGCTGTTCCGTCAGGCACGTTTAATAAAGCAGTCATCGAGAACATTTCAAATTTCAGTGAGTCGAGTGCGTCTTCGTTCATTCGATTCAATACGTCGGTTTGTTCTTTCATATCATCAACTTCCGTATTATTTGCGTCCGAAGCGCTCAAATCATTAACCGGAAATAGTACTACTGGAATGAAGTCGATGCCCATTGCCATTTTAGGCTGAATTTCCTTGACAACTTTCAGCGTTTTATCGTAGTAACCTTCTTCCAGGTAGCATTGCCCTTCTTCGAGGCTAAACGTTTGTTTGTAGATAATTTCCTCGTCATTTAGACGTTTAAAGTTAACGAAGTGTACCGCCTCTAATTCGTCGTAATCATCATCCGAATAAATCGGTATTACTTCGGTATCAGGACGGAAAACCCATTTGATTTTACCGTTATTTGGATTGAATACGATTTTACAAGCGACTCTACCGACGATTAATCGGTCGCGAGCTGCTTGTATCAACTTTTCGCGCATCTTGTTTTCTTTCCAAAGCTTGTACAATAAACGTTCATAATCACCTGCTCGTTGGTTCTCAATCATTTGCTCCTCAGACGGTTTGTAATCGAGCTTTAACATTTCTTCGATTGAATCGATTTGAGTAGGCGATACAGAAATACCGTGTTTACCTGCCATTTGCCAACGTGCTTTCTCGTTAATTAGAACCTTAAAGTAATTCGTAGCGTAACGTGTTGGGTCGTAATCCAATCCGTCTGGACGTGGTAGTTCTCTAGCTTTTACGAGTTGTCCTGTGTTTGGATCAACATGTTGCTTTCCGTCATAATACTCGTAGTAACGAATCTGTCGATTGATTCGATGCCACGTTTCTTTTCCGATAGCTTGTTGCCACGGTGAAAATAACAATTCGTCCATACTGTGCGGATTTAAAATGTTGTAATCTACTAAAGGTAAGTTCATCAGCTACCTCCTTTCTAGGTTTCTATCGCATTCGTTTTGCTAACGTCCTTACTACCGCCGTACTATTACCGGCTGCTGAAACGGCCATTTCTAAACTATCCGGCAAATCGTCGTGCATATTCGTTCCGTAATACTGAAATTGTTCTAATAACAACGAATGTCTTCTATCAAATTGGATTTCTCCGCTTTCAATTCGTGGTAATAACGCCTCTAAACGTAATTCCTTGCGTGATCTCTGTTTTACCTTAACTAAGCGAGTGTTTGCCGGATAACCTAACGAAATCAAACGTTTTTGAAGCATATCAGCGAAGAATTCCTGTGCCGCTTGGGCTTCGACTGCGATTACGTCCGGTCGAAAATAAAGTACCTTATCAACGATTACTTTCATGAACTTGTCGGGATGTAATCGTTCGCCATACGAGTCAATAACGTAAATTGTATTTGTCTCTCGATGCTTAGCTACGACTGAAATCGCTGAATAGTCACCGCGTTCTTTCCCCATCGCTAAATCAACTCCGATAGAAATGAAGTACTCATCGCTAGGAAACTTACGATTTATTTCTTTATCATTCCAGTAGTTGAAATTATCGGGGTTGAATACCATTACTTCCTCATCGATAGGGTTATTCTGTAGCTCGGTGTTAAACGCTTTACTACCGTTATCCCATTTGAATTTCATCAGTTTAAATACCGGTTGCACTTCTTCCCAAAGTACTTCAGCGCCTTCTATCATTTCGTCATGGTTAGCGGTGAAGAATAATTCAGCGTCTCTTGCTCTCGCTTTGTTCTCTCGATCTTTATAAATACTTTCACATTCCGCCCATAAATCTTGCCTAGTAGGTGGAGTAATTAACGCTCTATATTTACGAGATTCAAAGTCAGAACGTCGCTCCATAATATCGATTAATAAGGACTGCGGATGGACTGTCGTACCCATAAATACGATAGCCGTCCGTTTCCCTTCCGGATCACCCAACGGAATTACTACTTGAGCGAACCAATCTTTCAACTCCTGGCGTAATTGAGCCGTATTAGTGTTCCGTTTATCTTCCAGGTCATCACATACGATTAAATCCGGACGTTTACCGTTCCAGTTTCGACCACGTAACGCTTGTCCAGTGGAAGCCGCTTGTACTAACGTCAGTAATTTCTTATCATCTTTCCCTTTCGGTTCCCAAGCGATAAATTCTGACGTATTGTCTCTCGGATTCATTTGTTGCTTCGTATGTAGCAACGATCCGAAGTCACGTCGCAATTTCTCATTCGATTGTAACTGTAACTTAATCCACTCTAAGTTAGCGCTAGATACAGAAGGAGTTTCCGAAATTAAAATGATGTAAAAACGTTTACGGTAACAAATCTCATGAATCGGAAAAGCCTTCGATAAGTAAGACGACTTAGCATGCGAACGAGGTGCTGCGACTGCTACCCGCTTGTTAATCTCATCGTTCGATACTACGTTCATGATGTCGCATATCTCTTCGTGGAAATGTGGTGCATATTCCGTAATGTTATCTAAGTTAAAACCATCCGGTACTTGAAATTCTGGTATCCAGTTGCCAGTGTTGTCTTTATTTCGATTCTCTCCGAAATAGTTATAAGCGAAAAATAGTAAATCCGTTTCTCCTCGGTTGATATCTTGGAGACGGTTAAACTCGTTGATATACGTTTTGAGTTCTAACTTTTCATCGTCAGTAAGTTTGTGTCGGTTACGTACTCTAGGTACGATGTACTTTCGTAATTGATTGATCTTCTCTATACGTTCTTTTCTATCGAACCATTCTCTGTTGATCCATGCGATATTAACCGTCTCCTTTCGTAATTTATAATTGACTATGGAAAAAATAACCGTTATACTGAATCTATCAAACGAATGTAACAAAATGAGACAACGTTACATTAAATAACAGGAGGTAATACATATGGCCGGTTTAGTACAACCGATTCGCACGAAGCGAGATATCGATAAAATGAAAAAGGCGCTAGCTGGAAAGCCGCGCGATCTATTATTATTCACTATCGGAATTAACTCAGCGTTACGTATATCCGATATACTTAAGTTAAAAGTAAAGGACGTTCGTAATAGCGAGTCGGTTACTTTAAAAGAAACTAAAACCGGCAAAGCGAAGCAATTTCGCTTAAACGACTCCATAAAAAAAGCCGTCCGGGATTTCGTACCCAAGACAGCTAATGATGACGATTGGTTATTTCCTTCTCGTAAAGGTGACAAAGCGATATCTCGCGTTCAAGCATACCGAGTGTTAAATGACGCCGCAGAAAGAGCGGGCGTTACGGTCGAAATGGGTACGCACACCCTTCGCAAGACATTCGCTTATCACGCTTATAAAAAAGGCGTTGATTTATCGTTGCTACAGTCGATATTGAATCACTCTAGCCAACGTGAGACATTACGCTATATCGGCATCGTTCAAGATCAGATTGACGATGTTTATATCGAAATAAACTTGTAAGGACTGCGTCTTGACGACGTGGTCTTTTTCGTTTTACAATTTAGTTTACCTTACGTAAAGTCAAACGTTATTTTTGATACGCGGATTTCTCTCGCACCTGGCGAAAACTTTTTATTTTTTACCGCCCCCGGGCTTTTTCATTCCGTATATTAAATGCATTTAATCGTATAACGAATGTAACAGAATCATCTTTTGTTACATTTAAACGGAAGCCAAAACGTTATTATATCAACGTTTATCTGTTTCTTTTTATTTATTATCGATTAATTAGTTTTATGCATGCGTAATATCAACGTTTGTAGCGCTCAACACATCGATATACATTGCATAAGAACGTGTATAAATGTGAGGTAATATCCGAAAAGTTTCGAGGGCGTGTCCATCTAGAGCGAGCGACTGACCTACGGTAAACCATCGTAAAGGATTCCCGTATAATATCCTGACGAGTTTCTTCCTATTATATAGTCGGTAATTACGCGACTACTTTACGTCTTCTTCAATCCGTTCCGCAAACGATGCTATCTCTTCGTCCAATTCCTCGTAGTTAATCTCGCCTGTCTTAGCCTTCGTTTCTACTTCGACTTTATCAGTAAGCATTCCGTTAATCTGTAACGCTAACTTCGCCATAGCTGCATTACCATCACGTATAGCAATCTCGGATAATGAGGCGATTAAGTCCGGTAGTTGGTCTTGGCTATTCCGTACCATTTCCTTTTTGAGTTCGCGCTCAAAGAGCGGGTCCTTACGCCAGTTATGAATGGATTGCCTAGATACACCACATAGTGCAGCGATCTCATCGTTAGTCTTACCGCCTTTATTCGGTAATGCTAACCATTTAATAGCGGTTAAGTGTTCCGTGTTTAATCGTTTTAACGCCATGTATTACGTTCTCCTTTCCGTTTATAATAGGTTCAGTTTAGACCGCATATTATCGTTAAATGAACGTATATTATTACGCCTAAAATAACGTTAGTAAAATAGAAAAACAATAAGACCTTGCATCCGCCTTTTCCGCTTCGCTCCAAAGTCGTCTGCTACTATTCTTTTATTACTTCACCGATAAAGTATTTATTATCGATAATATAATTAATTACTATAGTAGCGACGAGTGGAGGCGGTAGCCGGAACCGAAGTCGCAAGGTTTTGTTTATCTACGTTTCGTTAACTAACAAGACTAAGAAATAATTCCGCACCTAAAAACGCTGTATCCCTTGCGACTCTAAGTGTGAACCCTATTTTCGGTTGTCCGAATAAAGTCACACTTTTGGTCGATTTGTCCGAATAAAGTCACACTCATTATCAGTACGTTCTCAATTAGGCTAGTTAAAATAGTTCTCGATATCTTCAACGGATATATTACCGTCTTCATCCGCCATAGCTTTAATATCTTCTAAATAAATATCTCTCGCATATTCCTCTTGTTTCTCATGTGCTCTAGTAATAATAGTTTGCGCAGAATAAAACGGTTTACTTAAATCAGCTAATTCACTATACACTGTTGGTACTTGTTGTAATAGGTATCTATAATCACTTAATTCTTTCTTTACTTGTTCTAAATCAATTTCACCGTTTTTCATAACGATAGCTTCCCATCGCTCTTTCCAGTCTTTTTCATAGTTCTGATCCATTGCGAATCACCTCGCTATTTCTTTATATTAAACATCGCCTGTAACGTTTTATCAGGCTCGGTATCTTTGCGATAAAACACGCTAGGATTAAACGTATATCTTTCAGGTTCACTTCCAACTTTAATACGAGCTACTACGTAACTACCATCGAATGTCATCTTCGGTAATCTACGCCCTAGTGTCGCAGGATCAACGCCTAGTACCTCGGATAGTTCCTTACGATTGAACCAACGTATCTTTTTCGGGTCTTGTTCGAAAGGATTCTCGCATAGTGCATTAGTTTCGTAGTGTACGAACGGCAACATACGATAAATTAAACCGATATCAGCCGCTTTGACTTCACGGTATACTCGCTTAATCTTCGCTGTATAAGATTTAACAACGTATTGATTATTGAATGCACCGCGGAAATGATAACGTGGATTAACCGCATAAATACCGTTCTCCTCAGTAATAATTCCGTGTTTCACACACGCTTTAATAAAGTCATAGAACGTACTAGTCTTGCGCTTTAGTTGAAGAACTTCCATCATATCGGATGTGCTCATAGGTGATTTATTAGCGTTAACTAACGTACCGCCATCGTAATTAACATAGCATTGTAATAACATTAAATAACCGCATTGTGCGGTAGTTAATACGTTATATACTTCGTGGATGTTCTCCATATTCGAAGCGGTAAAGTCTACGCTTCTTCCTGTACGCTGTCTTTCCTTTTTCGCTTTAAATGCGTCTGACTGTGCTAAACTTACGACTTTATGTGTATGGCTAGGCGCTGAAATCCGTTGTTCTCCGTTTTCATCTACATAAGAAAAAACACCGCTAAAATAACGGTGTTCGTCGGTTACTGTATTCGTCATTATATTATCGTTTCCCCTTCCGTTATAAATACGAAGGGCGGACGGAGCTTACCCGTCTCATTCGTTTCCCTATTACGTATAGATAACTAAAGGGGTAAAAGTTAGTAGTAAAACAAATACATTATTGAGTATTTGCAATTTCCCAATCTTCATAATGTGCTTTAAGTGTACTAATATCTTGCCATTCTAAGCTACCTACCGGAGTAGTAGCAGTATGATCAATTAATGCATCGAGAAGGGATTTTACATTATTAAAAACAGTTGAATCTTGCATTAATTCCATAAGTGCGTTATATGGCTTTTCTCCTGAAACTTCTCTAGATAAATACGCAGCCTCAAAATTCTTTAAATTAGCTATTAACCTTACTTTAGATACATCTTCATGCTCATATACTGCATCAACAATACTCTGATTGATAGACCATGCTGGATTCCTATTACCATTACTTAATAATGGGTAATCACTATCATGTAATACTGAATACCTTGAATTAAAATGATTTAATATTTTCACTAAAGACACTATAGTTCCTTTACCTCTCGCTCTGATAATGTGCACATCTTTAAATGCATCAGGGTTTTGAGACATTATGTACTTAAATGCTGTATACTCAGTATCTCCTTCAACTATTATAGAATGACCTCCGAAGAAAAATTCAGTCACATGTGGATCACATACATTAAGTAATTTTAAACGCTGTCTATCATCTTTTCCAAGCTGTACTTTATTAGGTCTGAAAACAGTTGTTCCTTGTATTTCACCTTCTATTCTCTCTACCCTAATTATCGTAGTGTTATCCCTAGATACATCAATAAAAAGAGGTGAATGCGTCGTTACCATAACCTGCCAATTTCCACTAGTAGGAAGATCATATAGCACTTTACAAGCCTCTCTAACAGCACTAGGATGTAAACATAATTCTGGTTCATCTAACAATAATACATGAGGCCTGTCGCTTTGCGATGTAGTATCAGAGACATATCTTAAAGCAGCCCAAAGCAAGGTTCTTCGCGCACCACTCCCTTGTCTATCTATAGTGCTCCGATAGCCGTCAGTGGGACCCATCAAAAGTTTTGCTCCAGCCTTGAATAAATTGATATTTTTTTCTAAATCCTCCTCGGGACGAGCATCAAAAGTAACTGTATAATTAGGAAATACTCCTTTTAACAACTCTGAAATACCATCTTCTGCCCTTTTTATTTCTTCTTGTGATTCCTCTATAATAGTACTTTGGATAGTTTTCACTTGTTCTATCAGCTTTTGATATTCAGTTAAGCTTCCATCTTCACCGTTATCTTGCGCCCTGAAAGATTTTACCCTGTCATCTATAATCGAAGATAATAACTTGATAATTTCTTTTGATTGATCTTCTGGGTCTGAAAAAGCATCTACCTTATGTGGCAATGGTCTTCTAGAATTCGCTACATTAGCTGCTCCCCAAGGAACACCATCTTCCGCCCAGTCCTGAATTTCAGTATTATAGCCATTTCTTTTTGGTTTCCCTGGAGCATTCCAAATCCATCGCTCTCTAACTAAGTTTTCTCTGGTGCTATTATCTACCCATTTTGTTCCAGGTAAATTATCATACACGACTGTATGAAGCTCAATTTCTGGTAAAGCATTACTATCGGCTTCCCCATTTGGGAAATCATCCAGAGTAAGTTCTCCCTTTTTTGATCCATCACTCATTACTACTTCATAAGCTCTTAGTATGGAGCTTTTACCTACGTTATTTGGTCCTACGAGAACTACAATGTCATCTAATTCTATTTCTACTGGAATACTGCCAATAGCTCTAAAATTTTTGATTATTAACTTACTTAATCTAGGTCTTCTGGTTACCTCTGACATATAATCGCCTACTTTCATTCAGTATATTACTAATTATACCAAATAAAGGATTCGTAAATAAGTTAATATTCAAAATATACAAACAAATAATCCGACAAAGTTGCTTACAGTAAATAAAACCGCCGTTTCCGGCGGCCTCTACTCGTCTTCCTTCGCTGCATTATACGGCTGATACTTCTCTCGTAATGTTTCGAGTTCTTTACGCTTCTCCTCGACATCCACTCGCAGAAACAAACTAACTTTATCGAGTTTCTTCACTGGCGTTATCTTCCCCTGTTTAATTAACTGACTCATACGCGCACGTGTAATACCTAATATTTCGATGGCTTCGGGAGCCGTAAGGACTTCATTACGTACGAAGTCCTCGACCTCCTGGCGTGAGTTTAACTGATAGTTCATTTCTTACGGATACCTCCCACTAAATCCTTAACGACGACTACAATCGTTATTATTATCGTGATCACCGCTATTACATCGGTAAATGTATTCTGCCACATTTGGCGAATTCCAATAACGGCGAAACACACTAATATTAACGAAAAGATGAACGTTGTAACATACATTGAATTTCCGAGTGAGGTCCGTCGGAAGTACGAATATAAAAACAAGGCTACCTTATTCGGTAACCTCGTTGGCAATTCTCTCGGCTTCCTAACCTAAACTACGACTTTTTTTCCTGACCAAATTTTATCTAGATAATTATATAGACAATTCGGAGTGCTTGCATCGATCGAAAATTGAGCTATTTCGTCATATATACTTAAGCTCACTCTAATTTTGCTTGGAAAATACGTTGGATTCTTTTTTCCTACATCATGACGTATTAAATTCAAAAATTTCACAAGAAACTGTATTTCAAACTTCCCTCTAAAAATACCCTGGTAATTTTTCCTATCTAATTCTTTTAACTTTTTTTCAATATCTTCATGCTTAACTTTTATCGCATCAGGAAACTTAATGGAAAATATTCCCGCATCATATTTAGATGTCACACTATCTAAACCGATAAAAACAAAATCATCAATTTTTACATTTTTTAGGTTTAATTTACTAACATTTCCTTCCTTATGTAAATCGCTCTGACACATTAACCACACATTTAATAATTTTATTGATTCATGAAACTCTTTTTGTCGTTGCCGGAATAAATTCATTGCAATCTTAAAATGTTCTTCCATTTCGTCAAATGAAAACGTATTACGTAAAATACTAGAAACAGCTTCTTCTGTGGTATAAAAATTTTCAATTGAATGAACCGGTGTTTCATAAATTAACGGATCACCATGTGAATCATCAAAATCTCTGTCCACAAAATACATGATTTTCCCTTCATTATATTCCGATTTTGATTTTATCCATTTATACGTCTCAACTACTTTATCTTTTCCATTACATGGAATGAAAATTGGCTGTATATTGTCACATCTCGCCATCACTCTAAGTTTATAATACTTTTCATCTTCACCTTCTACTACACAAAAAGGGGAACTTTGATTTTTAGGATATAGCTTCATAAACCTAAAAACTCCAACTATCTTTTCAGATCGCTTTTGAATCATTCGTACTACTCTATCTCCAGTTTTTTGTCCCTCATTATTCATAGCATATCAACAGCCTCTTCTATTAATAGCTCCATACTTTGCGCATAATTCTCTAAATCATTGTTAAATATAAATGGAGAATGTGTAACCGCAAGTAGGAAATCACATTTCTTTGCTTTCACAATGTCTGGTAATAATCTTTCTTGCCACTCAATTGAAAGAGAAAGTTCTGGCTCATCGAATAATACGATGAAGTTTTTATTAGAGTTTAAGTAAACTCTACAAAACAGTGAAACTATCTGCTTTTCTCCAGAAGACAAATCTTTCAAATTTATATGCTCACCAGAACTCTTTTCGATAATAGAAATTTTAACATCACTTTCATCATATCTTATCATTTTATTGACTAGATATTCATTACAAACTTTAGCAAATATCTTTATTGCTTCCTCTTTTTCACGATGTAATTCATATATATCAATTAATTTAGATAAGAAAAATATTAATGGTTTATATGTTTGCTTAGTATTATCAAACAGCTCATTCTCTTTTACCAACTTCTTAATCTTTTCTTTATCGTAAATTTTAAGATTTTCTCCAACTCTATCTAATACAATTTCTAGAGTTTCTGCATTTTTCACCTTTTCCCGCATCTCTTCGCTTACATTTTCACCATGTACTAGATGTGTAATCATTTCCCCTGTTACATGAGAGTATCCTTTTAGTGCTGAATTCTTTATCTTTACTTCAAGATCATTAAATACTTTTTGAACATCATCCATTCCAAATCTTATTAACTCTCTAGCTTCAGTTTTATTCATAGTATCTTTATACACTTCTAAGTCAAATCCCAGTTTACTTAGGTCTTCCTCAATTCTTCTATACGTCGGAAAATACAAAATTTCTTGATTTACATTTTTATCGAGCTTACGAATCAATTCAAATTTTTTAGCATTATAATTAGTAACATTGGTTTTCTTATCCAGCACTTCATTTATTACCCTTTTTGGAACTTGACCCTCTTTAACTAAAAATTCAACTATTTCTTGTATTGTTGCATGTGATTTAGTTATCTTTTTTATAAATTCATTATATTTTCTATTTGATAAAACTAATTTTGCTAACTCTATCAATTGAAACATAGGAGTATTTCTATTTTGATCATTTTTCTTCTCATTAAATTTTGGTTCTATTTCAATCTTACTAAACTTTACTTTCTCACCAGAAATAAATTCTATTTCAATATTTTCAAAATCAAATTCTAACAGAATATCAAACTCCTTACAGAGAGTATAATATAAAATATTAAGTATCGTAGTTTTACCTATTCCATTTTCGCCAACGAAAATTTTTATATTTTCGCCAAAATTCATATTTACATTACTTCTTCCAAACAACTTATTAATTTTAAAAGTTTTTATTCCAAATGGTTTTTTCGAACTCAACATAAGAACCCAACTTTCTATATTTATGATACAGTATATTGTAACACTTTAAGTGAATACCTGTAATTATAAACTCCCCAAAATTATTAACTACACTTTGATAAAATACGTATCAATATCCTGCAACTTCGTAAACTCTCGATACGTCTTCCGCCTCTCTTCGTTCCTAGACTTCGCTTCCCTATCGATTTTCCACGTCTCTTTTCTCGTACGCTTCCTACGAATTGGAGGCTTGTAGTTACGGCGGTCAACACCATATTCCTCCGCTACTTTCATCGATACTTCGCCGCTATGTCTCCTCGACAACTGATGATCGCTCATAATCGGGTATTCTTCACGAGCCACCTTATCCGGATGTGTATCCGAAAGCTCTTCGTAAAGCAACAAATCTGCTAATCGTTCAAGTTGTTTCGGCTCTGGACGCTCTCCTACCGTCCCCACATATGCGTCTGTGAGCGATTTAATTTCTTCCGCACGTACATCCCTATTACTAATCGCCTCAGAATGCGAATCTCGGTGGGCGGTAATCAGCGTATTTACGTACGTTTCGAACTGCGTTTTGTAATTTCCGTTTACATCGAATGTATACTTCGTTTGTCCCTCCATTAAGCGACCGCCTCTCCTATATCTACCGATTTAACTACCGTTAATTTATAGCCTTCGTCTTCCCAGGCCCATCGTTCAAATACTGCTGCTATCTTTTGCGCTAACAAGCGCTTATATAAATTAACCGTCGGTGCCGTAATACCAAGTGAGATTGCCACGTCCCGCTGTTTCATGTCCTCGAAATATACTAATCGCAAGACTTGACGCTGCCTATCCGTCAAGTCCGCGTTTGAGATTGCCGTCTCTAAATCGATTAGTATATCGCAAGCTGCGTAATCGCCGTTATATCTACGCTCTTGCATATATGGTAAATGTCGTAGTAGTAAGTCGATTGACTTCGGGTTGTCCAATGCATATTCCTGTTCAATTCGACGGTGTGCCGCTTCATTATCGTATTTGCTTACGCCCATTTACTCACGCTCCTTTTTCCCTTACATAACGACTGCCTATCTCGTTATGCGGTAAGTATTTTAATAAGCGACTGCCAATCGCTTCAATTACGTTTACAGTTACGGCGTTGCCCGCCATTTTATAAAGTTGAGAGTTCGATATGTCAGCGCCAACTAACTTATCAAACTCGGAATCTGCAAAGCCTTGTAGTCGGAAACATTCTTTCGGAGTAAGCTTGCGTATTCTATAAGGTGGTTTGTTCTCAATAATCGCTTGATTACACCCTGTATCTAAAGTTTGAGCAATACTCTTTCCAACTCTTCCACGCCTTGTTTTGCTCCCAAGTACAGAGTAATTAATACTATCCCCAATTCTTGCTTCTGTATAACCTTTCTTGGTAGCTTCCTTTACTTTCACTACAACACATTTTGGATCTTTATAATCTCTTGCTGCCAAAGTTAATACTTTATTAGTAAAACCAGTCCTGACAAATTCTTGACTTCTTGGATGATAACAAGACGCACCGTCAAACGGTTCATATACAGCGTTCTTGTTCGTATATTCACTTTCTTTTGCTTTAATAATTAATTTGTTAACAAGTTCATCAGAGAGGAAAAACTTCTCGTCCACTTCGTCCTCTAAAATATCTTGTAGTCTAGTCGTCACTATATCTTGAGTAGGCCAATCGAAGTTGAACGTTTTTATACATTCATATTCACCGATACGCTTCTTTCCTTTTGCGACTACATTATTTACTTCGATTTTCCATCGCTCTGTTTTACCGTTTAAAACACCGACTATGAAAATCCGTTCACGATTCTGCGGTACACCAAAATACTTCGAATTCATTACGTTGAAATCTACCGTATAGCCAATGTCATTTAACGTTTTAATAATCGTATCTAGCGTCTTCCCTTTATCGTGTGAAATAAGTCCTTTTACGTTTTCCAAGAGCAATAGTTTCGGTTGCTTTTCCTTGGCGATACGTGCAACTTCGAAGAATAACGTCCCTCGTGTGTCATCGAACCCTAATCGCTTGCCTGCTACCGAGAATGCCTGGCAAGGAAATCCACCGACTAAAACGTCATGATCCGGGACATCTCCCACAGCGACCTTCGTCACGTCACCGACTGTTTTATGTCCGTAAAGCACTTCGTAAGCTTGATTTGCGAATTTATCAATCTCGGAGGACATAACGCATTCGCCTCCGAGTTTATTCATCGCCTGTTCGAATCCGCCTATACCAGAGAATAATGATACGTATTTAAAATTAGTCATTAAATCAGCCTCCGTTCAATTCCCGTTTGTTCTAAAATAAAATCGATCTCGTCGTCGTAAAAGCCTCGCCATTTCTTAGCGTTCATTTGTTTTAGTAATGGTAAAATTAAATCGGTTGGTGCGCTTTTTACCTCTTTTGTGCTTCCGAAAATACCTACGTAGAAAGTGTTATTACGTAAATTCACGTATTGGTTACCATACCTTAAATGCCACGTTGGTACTTCCGATGTTCTATCACGCCAGTACGCACAATTATTTCCGTTGAAGTATTTAAAGTAAAAGCCGTCATCAGTCCGTTTTCCTATATCGTCGCCACTATAACCACGTGCAAATGGGAAAGCATTCATATCCCTGTAACCTTCGTACACCTTTCCGCTAGTTACGAAATAATTCCAAGGAGTTACATTCCATTCTTTCGCCGTCCATTGACAATTAATTATTTCGATGTCTACATCGGCTAAAACGGAAATGATCTCCGATAAATCAGCGTCAGTATAGAAAGGACGTTCCATCGATAACTGATAACGTACAAAGTAACGACACTTTGACGCTAATTTCCGATGGTACCCGCTTATTAACCTGTTACAGACACGATGCTCATATCGTTTGAAAACTTCAATTTCAGGTAAGTAATAACGTTTCATTAAGCGTCCTCCGTTTCTATCCGTTAAAGACCTAATTCCGAGGCGAATTCGCCCATATCAAATCCGACTAATTCCTTACCGCTAGGAAATACGGTTACAGGCGCGCTCATGTAACCCTTGTCTGCCATCCATGCAGCATGTGATGAGTCTTCGTCGATATTACGAGTTTCATATGTTACTCCAGCGGCGTTTAGGGCCCACTTTACCTCTTCGCAGTTTTTGCATGCGTTCTTTGTGTATACGATGATAGTTTCAGTTGTTTTCATTTGTAGTTCCTCCTCTAAATTGTCATTTGATTAATATACATGTACGTAATAATGCGATAACTCTTTCGCGTCCATAACTTCATTACCGTCTGGGTCGAGTAACCGATACATTGAAAGATTACCTTCGTCTTCTTGGTGACAACCGAATCTAAGCGCCTCTTCCTTACTATCGGCTTCAAATTCGTCCTTGCAACCGTATCTGTAATATTCTAAAATCCAATACTTTTCGTTTTCTTCCATACTTTGTCCCACCGTTTCGTCGGTCGTATAGTTTCGAAATACATTTCCTTGAAATTCGGTCATCCCTGGCATTATTGCTTTCAAATCGCTAAAAGCGTCCGCCATAATCTCTCGACTACTAACTGGCTGTACTCCGATATCTCTCATAATCGAATCAAACTGATCGTACAATTCGCCGATAGTACTGACGTTATTAATCTCGTAATCTACCACGAACCCATCGATATGACTTTCCGTTTCATGCGCCAGGTCAGCTTCGGTAAATACATCGCCGGCTTTTTCCGCCCTATCAATACGTAAGTCATCCGATGCGTTTACTCGGATAATTGTAAAACCTTCTTCCCTTAAACGCTGGTACTCGTTCGGTTGTCTCACTCCGTTTACTAACACTTTCGGCTTGTGGTTCACTTTGTTTAACGTATCCTCAAAGCAATATTTGTGTACGTTCTCCATCGTCATCTTCACCCAAATGTCCAGATCAATCTCACGTAACCACTGACCGAACTTTTGATAGTAAGCGCGTGGCTTTGGGTCACGAGGTACATGCGGAAACAGTCGGTGAAACTCGTCCTTTAATACCGCTGAGAAGTCGAATTCTTTAAAGCCATATAACATCCAGGCGTAATGGGATAACTCCGTTTTACCACTTCGGGCTTTGCCCGTAATAGCGATTTTCTTAGCGTTACATAACAAATCACTCACGCCCTTTCGTAATAGATTCGACGATTGCTTTAGCCGATTCGATGTCCAAAACGTTTATATTAATCGTGATGTTTTGCGGTTTATCTACCGTTTCTAACTTCGATAACTTCTCGTCCAAAAACATGATATCTTCACGCACTAATTCTAACTGTTCGTTTATGGAGTTTACACCACCGATTGCTTTCGACGCGTCGCTTCTAGCGGATTCTGCCGTTTGTGAGAACGTTAGGATGTTGCGGTGGTTTTCTTCAGTTCGTTCTTCTAGGCGGGTTACTTTTCGGGATAGTTGGGCGGTTTCTTGTACGAATGACTTTTCGATGGGTTCTACGATTACAAACTCACTTCTAGAAATATAGTTCTCATCACCATCGTCATCTAAAACATCGCAACCATCCCCAGAATAAACCTGTAATACTTCATATGACGAACCCTCACTATAACCCCAACTCCATTCGTCCATATCAACGATTAACACCGTATCCCCAACCGCTAGCTCTTTCGATAACTCACGATATTTCTTTCCATCTACCTCGTAGATATTTCCGTCTTTACTTTCGAATTTAGTTACGTCTGCCATAATAACGCCCTCCTTAATATAATTAACCGATTAGATATAAAACGATAAACAATAACGTTGGAAACTGGATTGCTAACGAGAATACCTTTGCGTTCGTCTCTAATTCTTCCGAGTTTATCACTACCGCCGCAATGACTACGTTAATTATTAAGCTGATCCACGCTAATATCGTCATTTATTTACCACCTCCGTAGCCCTCGAAAAATTCGTCCACCCACGGTTCGACCTTAACGACTTCTTTTCGTAGATGCTCCGCTAACTCGGTAATTTCGGCTTGTGCGCCATTTCCTTTCTTACGTTTAGTATAGAAGTCTAGTAAACTGCGTAAATTCACCGTCATGACTAGATTCGTAGTTGCTGCGTTAGGTAGAATTGAGCGGGCGTCCTCTTGGGGAACACCACAACTTATAAGATAATCGTAATCTCCTTGCACGAGCATCATTGATTTTTTAAAAAATTCTTCTAAACCTTTTTCTTTTACCTTTTCTGGAATTACATAATCAAATTCGCCGTGTTTACTCATTGTAGATTGTTTTACATAACGTTGAGATTGAACTGAATATGAAAATCCGACTCTATGCCTTGTTAACTGCGCTAATAACGCTCTACTGACTCCTTCTATCGTGAAAGTAAATGTAATATGCTCCATGGTAGAAACGTGTTTGCTCGCTACGATATGACGCATTAAGCGATCAGCTTCTGTACCTTTACCTCCGTCCGTTGCTTTGTTACCGAAGTATTTAGCGCCTTCTTTAGCGACTATTTCTGACGGTTTATTTGCGGAGTAGCACGTGCGGACTGCGGATAGCGCTACGGATTGTCCGTCGGTTGCTCCTAATCTATCTAACTCGTTACCTTTAATTTCAATAAATTCGTTGTATATGTCGAAACTATCGTAAAACTCTTCGCTTAATTGAGTGTGAGCCAGTAACCTTATTCTCATCTATTCGCCCTCCCTTTAAACAGTTCGTACCGGTAAAATTAACGCTAATAATTCATCGTCTTTTCCTGCCGTAAGAGTAAACGGTCTTTCTGAGCCATACGATCTAAACTCGACTTCTTCGAATCCAACGTCTTTAAATAACTGTAATGCTTCAATAAGGTACTTAGTATTAAACGTAATAGTTTGCGCATCTCCTGTAATGCGACTACCTGTCTTATATGTCGTATCGATAACGTAATTAGATACGATAAATACAAGTTCCTTATCGTCCGTTACTTCTAGAGTGGTCAATGTCTTTTTCTTATCGTGAACTTGGTTCGCTTTCAGTAACACGTTAAGTGCATCTACCATCTGTTTTACGTTAATATAAGTGGTAAACTTTGCGTCACATTTAAGTGGTGTCAGGCGAGAAACATCAGGATAATTACCGTCAATTTCCTCACCTGTCTTCGGATTGATTACGGATTCTGATTCGTTTGTGTGTCCATTATTTGCGATGTAAAGACGGCGTGAGTCAGTTACAACAAGTGATCCGTCAGAATTATGTTGCACACCTTTTAAAATCGGTCTACTTGCCGACATACCTTTCGTTACCTTTTCTGCGTGTTTCATAAACGTTACGTATGGGATATTCATTAATTAACGCCTCCATTTTCGTTGTTGACTACTCCGGTACTTCCAAATCCGCCTTCCCCTCGTTCACTTTCCGATAAATCCTCGACTTCTTCGAAAGTTACCTGCGATACAGGAGCGATTACTCCTTGTGCAATCCGATCACCTTTACTAATCTTGATTACTTCATATTTAGTCATTTTAGTAACATTGAAGTCGTTATCTCCAACAAACGCTCCCTTTAATAACCTTGGTTGTGATGAGTATTCAATTATCGATGCGTTATCTGCAATCACACCAACTTCTCCTCTATATCCACTATCGATAGTGCCTAACACCACTCGTAATTTAGTCTTACGAGAAATCCCGCTGCGAGGACGTATTTGCATTTCGTACCCTATCGGGATTTCGAACGCTAGCCCGATAGGAATCACTTTCGTTTCACCTGGTTCGATGATTACGTCTTCTACCGCTACTAAATCAAAACCGGAATCCCCAGGTTTCGCGTACTGCGGAATTACTGCGTCTTCATGCAATCGTTTAACTTTAACCAAGATAATCACCATCCCTCATATTCGCAATAACACGTTTCACACATGCCTTTATCTAACGCCCACGTACCGGATTCAACCCACTTTTCTTCATCACAAATCCTGCACTCGATTTCTACTTCTTCCAAATCGTCAATGTGTACTTCAACTACCCCGTTATAAGTCTCAAACGCATACCAATCTCCACTCTGTTCTAATACGGTGAAAATCTCGCCTTCCCATTTAACTCTCATTCCGTTCCCTCCTTCGCAATAATCCCTTTATCGAGTAAATACGCTAGCCCTATCGCACACGCATCGCTTTCATCACTCGTCTTAAATTCGCCCCACTCAACGTATCGCCTCACGCCAGCCTCGACCTCTTCCTTTTCCGCACGTCCCTTGCCGAGTAGTTTCTTTTTAACGGAAGCCTGTCCGATACTATCATCGACTTTCAAACCGAAATCATTTAACGCACGATCCACGGCATTCCAAGCGCTAAACACCGTATAGTTCGTATGTGGTATTTTACTAGCGAATCCCTCTCGAACTATTAAATCGTAGGGCGCGTACTTGCGTATGAACAAGTGCGCCCATGCTTCGATAGTTTTCGTACGTAAAGCGATTGGTTCGGTCGATTTTGTTTTAACGTGTGAGACGTCGATTAGTTTTGGCTTCCCATTGATTACGTCTATGACTGCGATTCCTGGACTTCCCAAACTCGTATCGATTGATAATACACGAAAGGCTTTTTTACTTCGAGCCATCGTCATAAGACCTTTAATTTACTTTCGTCGTATTCGTCGTAGGTAATCTTTGCGGGACATCGTTGAATCCTTCCGTTTTTAAAATATGCTTTCCACAAGTCACCAGCTTCTTCTCCTTCACCACTTAGTTCAAAAATAACGTCAGGATACAAACGAGAGATTGCAGACATTTCCGTTTCATAGTCGTACCATTTAGTAGAATCATAAAACTCACCGTTCCTGTCTACTGCGTAGAAAATTTCAGTATCAAAGTCTAAAAACCCGCCTTCTATCTTTTCGTATAAATCGCTTAGTATTTTACTAGTATTAGCGTTTGTGGTTTGTAGCGTATGGTCCGTGTAATAACCCATTACATTCCCTCCCGTACTTTATCGATAAACTCCAACGCCCCAATATACGGAGCTTTCTTCGTATCTGATAAACTCGAACGTTTCACTCGACTGACTTGCGTTTTAATTTCTTCGTATTCCTCGTCGCTTAACGATTGAGCACACGCTGACTTGTAATTGTTAAATGTCCAATGCTCAATATCTAGTTTCGGAGGCTGTTTCGTTTTAACTGCCGCTACGATACTAGCAAACTTATCTAAGACTTCGTTACGCATGTCGTCCGTTATCGCAACACCAAACGCTCTGAAATCCGGATACTTTGCGTAATCCTCTTCGCTCATATTCCATGCTTTCTTCGATGCGTTCATGTAAAGCACTACGTAGTAATCTAAATCGTACATTAACGAGTAGCATGTAACTTGTTTGACGTGGTCAGCACCAGGTTCGCGCAGTGAATATTCAGAAGTTTTACTGTAAGTTGTCTGTTTCGATTTAATTTCGAGTCCGACGCGTGTAACTACGCCATTCTCATCGGTGTATTCTAAAATGCCGTCACATGTACCGATTAATGAAAAACGTTGGCCATTATGCTCGATTACCTTACGAGTCTTAACAAAATCCTCAAACGCTGGGTAACCGTCTTTCGTGCGTTCGATTCTGAAACGTGGTTTCTCACCGGTATACTTTTCGTAATGTCGTTCCGCTAGTAAAATATCACGTTGGATTGCATCTCCGATATTAGTACCGATGAATTGCCAGCGTCTTTGCCACGGTTTGACTTCGGCTTGATCTCGTGGACTACGTAACGCCTTTTCGTAAAGCTCCCTCGGACAGCTATTCGCCGAGGAAGGTGAGAAATACGGTAGGCTTCGATAATCTAAATAACCGCCTTTGCTTAATACTTTCGCATAGATTTCGTGGAGCCAAACGTCTAAAGGCGTGTCGTAAGGCTCCGAATATGAATGCCACGTTTCGAGGAAGTTACGAAATTCCTCTGCAATCTCATAAGCGAATGTTTCTTGCGTGTTCTGACGTAGTAATTGTGCTGCGTTAGTTTTCGTTACGATAAGTCATCGACCACCTTTCGAAGTGTGTACGTTGTATGCTTCGTAGTAAATACAATTTCTTTTCCGTTATCTGAACGTTTAATAACTGTCACAGGAGATGTAAATAGCGCTTTTGTTTGATCGTCTACATGAGGAAGTACCGCTCGAGCTCCTTCTTCTAGAATACCTAGGTAATAACGACGTCCAATACGTAAGGAATCTGCTTCTTGTTTCCCTGTATTTCGATCTATATCAACGACTTCATACATAGTCATTTCAACGCCTCCTATTAGTCTTGATTTATTAAAACGATTGCCGGTCCGCTAACCACGATTCCTCCGACCTCTATCTTTTCGTAAGGCTCGACTTGGACGGTGATTACGCCTTGTCGGAGCGCTAATTCTTCGCTTAGTTCTTTCGTTGGTACTTCGGATAAATTAATTTCCTCCCGCATTCAAACCATCCTTTCGTCCTGCACTATATGATAGACCACCGTATACTCCTAACAAGATAGCTGGAACCAGGCACCACCAACTGTAGTCCGTTAGATATGGATTGACGATTGAAAAAATAATAATCGTTACATATTGCAAAATAGTATTTAACTTCATTCCGTTTCCTCCTCTTCGTTAAACCACTTTTCGATACTTACTTTTTCTAACCATCGTTCTGGATTTATCTCAACGTCACATCTGACGGGAACTAGTAATTTAACTGCGTTTTCCATCGTAGTTTTTAATTCGAATAACGCTTCCTTCGAAATATTTCTCGGACACTCGAATAACAATTCATCATGTACCTGGAGTAAAATATCTACGTTATGTTTCGATAGTACGGGCTGTAAATCTACGATAGCTTTCTTTAAAATCGAACCGGCCGACGCTTGAATCGGAAAGTTACCAGCCATACGATCCGCACGGAAGTGTAAGAAACGGTCTTTCGACTTGTACTCAGTGTGTAAACGACGTTTCCTACCGAAAATATCTGTAATGTAACCTTGCTTGCGAGCCAATAGTTTCTGCTCGTCCATATATCGTTGAATCCCTTTATAACCTTTGAAATAGTTATCGATAATTGTTTGCGCTTCGGCTCTCGTAATGCCTAACGTATCAGCTAACCCTTTGTCGCTCATTCCGTATACAATACCGAAGTTAACAACCTTAGCTTGCTTACGGAATTTCTGCTCAGGTGAACCGTCTGTATCTTTATTTTCTTCGATATCTTCATACGTATATTTACCGTTACTAATCATCGCTGCCGTTGTCGAGTGAATGTCGCGCCCTTCTTTGAACGCTTTGATTAGTTCCGGTTCTTTGGCCATATGCGCCAAGACACGTAATTCAATTTGCGAGTAATCTATAGAAACGAGTATTTTACCTGCACTCGATGTAAACAGGTGGCGTATCTCTGGACGTTTCGCCGGTATTTGCTGGGTGTTTGGCGATTTGCATGTAAACCGTCCTGTCGCCGCTCCGTACGTGTTATGCCACGGATGTATTTTGTTATCGTGTTTAATTTCTTTCGGTAATTTCTGCGTAAATGCTTCGCGTAGTTTGCTGACGCCTCGATAATCGAGAATTTTAGAAATTACGGGATGTTTCCCTTTCAACTTCTTCAACGCTTTTACGCCAGTTGATCCGTTCTCTATATCCGGTAACTTTAAATCTACGAATAACTTTTTCTTTAATTGAACCGGTGAACCTAAGTTAATTTCTTCGTCGAATAACTCGTATATCTCACGCTGTATTTGCGCTTCCTCTTCTGCCAATTGTTCGTCTAAT
This sequence comes from Bacillus sp. UNC437CL72CviS29, assembly GCF_000482345.1. NCBI lineage: Bacteria > Bacillati > Bacillota > Bacilli > Caryophanales > Bacillaceae > Bacillus > Bacillus sp. UNC437CL72CviS29. Next base: position 46,616 of record NZ_AXVB01000026.1, read on the forward strand.
ACATTTGCTTTCTCTTCATCGAAGTTGATACCGATTAAATCTGACTTAATAAACTGCCTACATACAGGCATCTCTATGTTAAAAACGAGCGACTTGATTTCTTGTAAATCCTCTCGTTTGTCAAACCATTCCATAATCCAGTCATAAAGTTTTAAGGTTTTCTCCGTATCGCCCGCTGCGTATACTAAAGCTACATCTAACGGTATTTCATTAAACGGAGTTTTACCGAATAGTTCATCGAAATTATCGCTTGGCTGACGTAACCAATCCGTTATTAAATCCTTCAATCGGTGGTTTCGGTTTTCGTCTAGCGCCATCGCCATTATTCTTGTGTCCGCATGTAAGTTATCAATTAAGTTGATTCCGTAACGCTGCATAAACCATTTACAATCGAAAGGTGCGTTGTGCATTACGGTTTTTACTTGCTCTAATACAGGCTTAACGTACTGTAATAAAACGTCTTCACTTAAATTCGGGCCTTCTTCGTGATTTAATGGTACATAGTAGTTGTGAATTCGCGTTGTTACCGAAAAGCCTGCTATGTCACCTTTCCACGGGTCTAATGCTCCGTTTTCCTCTCCGAAAGTCTCACAGTCAAATCCAATTAAATCAGACGTTTTCATATCGTCTAACATCTGTTTCAGTACCTTGCCATCGGTAACTAATACGTAATTATCTGGCGTTGCCAACACCATTTCACGTATTTTATTGTCGCGCTTTCGCTCGTGTAACACTTTCCATAATCGTAAAGCTTCCGCCTTACTAAAACGTTTAGCGAGGTCGGAAGGGCTACGACCAATTTCGCCCTTCGTCATCGCTTCTTTTACTTCCGCAAGTCTCTGCCTATCAGACTCGTTGTTCTTCATCGATAGAATCCGTTGCCACGCGTCTTCCATCGTTTCGGTCGCCTTTGCCTTTCGTTCGACCGCTTTTGCCACACGTTCTTTGGTCGCCACTTCATCGTCAGCACCTGGTATTTTTAGATTTAACGTTAACTTTGGCGTCATATTTACCGCCCCGTTTCCTTGCAATTTAATCGGTAATAAAAATTTGCTATAACGATATGATTGTCTTCGGCCCAATCTCTAAAACACCGCTTGTCGCAAAATGAATTACCTTCGCGATCGTCATATACGAATTCTTTACGGTTGAGTACGGCGCTACAATTTTCGCAAATGTGCATCGTTTACTCCGCTTTGTTGAAGCGTTGTTCTACTGGTACAATTAGTTCAACCCATTTGGAATCTCCGATAAACTCGTTGTGTTCACCAAAACTAAAATCTTCACCATTTACGTTTGCAATAATCGCCAATGAACCTTCCGGAAAATCTCCCGCACCAGTATCTTCGTTAAATTGAACGACATCACCATTACGCAACTCACCAACCTCACGACCGATACCCGCCCACTTAAGTCGCTTCGCTTCTTTCTCCTCACGTTCTGCCTTCGCTTTCTTTTCTTCCTCAGCTTCACGGGAGATGTGCTCCGCTTCTTCTACCGTTAGTGGCTCGAGGTCCCGACGATAAACTGCCCAGAAGTCTGATTCGTCAAGGTAATACGCTGTAAACGAATCACTTTCGCTACGGTAACTTCTTATGTTTACTACTGTACCAATTTCAAAACGGTGATTTGCTGTATTTGCAACTACCCTCGCAAAGTCGCCTTCTTCCAATAACGCTTGCTTAGCTACGAGGACTTCTTCGTCGGTTGCTTTTACTAAATCGTCTTCGCAATGCCATCCGGAATATTTTTCGTCAAGATGCTCGCCTTTAAATGGTACGACGCTTTCATCATCTTTTACGATTTTTATAACATCGCCCGCTTTTGAATACCCATTACCGCCAACAATTAGTTTTGCATAAACACCGACCTGTAATCGTTCTGACACTGACTCACTTTCGCCCTTTACTTCGACTGCTTCTTCTGGTAGTTCCACCGAGGATACCTGCTCATTTTGCAACGCCTGCATACTACGAGTAATCTTTTCTAAATCAGACGGAGTACCTTCGAGTTTAGTTCCGTCAGGCAAAGTGATTGTTACTACGCCTTCCGCGTCAGTTAGTTTGTCGTTAGTGATTGCGTGTGATTTACGGAATACATCGAAATCAGAATCATCTGCATCAAAGTAACGCTCATCCATATCGTTATCTAAAATTTCTACATCGCCGTAAGAGTCAATTCGGTTTACTTCGTAGAATGATCCGCTGTCAATATCACAATACCCTACTTTAAATCGGACTAAATCGTTATCTGTAGCATGTCCGTTAGTAAACTCGTAAACAAACCCGTTATATTCCACCGTATTTTCATTAACTACTTTCACGTTATCTAACTTTGCCATATTATTCGTCCTCCCCGTTTTTCAATAAATTTGATACCGCTTCGAATAATTTAGGAACATTAACCAATGCCCAATCTGCTAGCTCCTGCTTTTCTTCATATACGCCAGTTCCGTCATAATCATCGATATCTTCGTCATATACTCCGTAAAATTGATCTATTAACTTATCGAGTTCCTCACGCGTCAACTGATTCTGCCTCCGTTTCTTCACTAACTGCCGTTAACTCAATCCAACGTTGGCTCGCACTAGTCTCCGTCGCCCAATACTCACGTTGTCCATTACACTCGAACATGAATACTCGGTCACCTTCGACGCCTGCGATATATTCGCAATCTTCAGACGTATAAGCCTGTTCGTTTCCCTTTGTTGCTCGTACTACTAATGCGCCGTCCCTATCATGACGTATGCGAATCGTTTTTACCTGGATTTTGTACCACTGTTTATTAATCGGATCACGCGCTACTATGTCGTAAACCTCCGGGATGAGCGGTTTTGCTACTTCCCAACCGAGGTTTAAGAGCGCGAGGGCTACTCGTAATTCCGAGCAACCGCCCTTAATTGTTGTTTCGTGTGCCATATGCGCCCTCCTTAGAACGGTAGTGAATCATCATCAATTTCGATTGGTGTACCTTCGTCACTAGGTGCTTCGTTACCGCCGTTCTCTAATGTCAATCCGATTTTAGAAATGTCGAAGCCTGCTGCGACTAAGTTTTCAATTTGCGTTTTCTCATCTGCTTCGAACAGTAATCCATCGAATAACTTAGCGTTAAATTCTTTATCATCCCACTTAGCAAAGTTAGCACGCTCTTTATCCGTTAAATCCTCCTCCATATCGATAAATGGAGTTAGCGTAATCTTTGTATCTTTCGCGAGGCCTGTGGCGTTCGTTTTCGATAATTCGAAAGCCAGTCGCCCTAATTTCTTTTCGTACTTCGCGATAACTGCGTATACTTCTTTCGCTTGATTACGACTTAAATCGATGATGATTTCCTTGCTGTCCTCTAAGTTGATAAAGCCTAGTGCATATCGTTCTTTGCCGACGTATTTATATGCTTCGTTCTTTTTATCATCAATTACTTTTTGATCAGCGCCGCCTTCTTCAAGTTTCTTCGCTTCATCATAATGAAATTGCGCCGCTAAATCCCACGCCGTATGGTTGCTTTCAACAAATCCTTTTTCATTACGTACTGACGGATTTTTCGCTACGAAAGAATTTACTTTCTTAAAGATTCCATAACTAAAGAACTGAATTAAATCTTCTGTTCCAAGTACACGAACCTTGTACGTAGTACCTACATTAAACTTCGCAAACTCTGCGCTAAGTGTACTACCTCCTTCTGACTGTGTATTTAACGCTCCTAAAGCTGCTGCACCTTTTTTAAATTGTGCCATTGAAACAACTCCTTCGTTAATTATTCGAGCTTGGGTTAGTCCCACGCCCGTATTACGTAACTCATCGCTTATCAACGCTTAACGAATATGAATTACGTAATACCGACGTGGGGGAGTACATCGGTAGTCGGCATTGCCAACGTGGAAAACTGAAAACATGAATCGGTTTTTGAACGAAAAGCATCTGTGCCGGAATGCTAAACGCCCATATGACGCCACTACCCGTTGTATATATTCGGGGGAGGTGTTGAAAACGACGGGTAATGACGTTATATCGACGTGCATTATGTTATCTTTTAATATCGTAATAAAACGTAATATGACAGATAATGTCGACCGAATTTAAAAAGAATTAAATTGTACGTACCTTGTTAATACTGTATAATGACAGTGAAGCCCTATCGGGGGACTTCCGCTTAATTAAGGTAAGTTAAGTTAACTTGCTTTAACGTTAAGCAAAAGTATTGCAATTGATCGACCTGCCAAGTCGGTTAGTTGTAAGTACAAAGGGTAGCGTTTAGCCCCCTCTGTACGTCATAAAAATCGTTCTATGATTTACTGGTCTATGCGCAATGCCTAAGCGCATAAACTATTTGAGTTACGCAAGAAGATAATCTCGGTAGTCACCGAATTGTCTTTCGTCGAAACGCTTTGCCAGGCGTTCGAGCTTGCGAATCACTGTCGAATGATGAAGGCCCAATTTCTTTCCGATTGCCGTCGGAGTTGTTGGTCCATCATTCGTAATAAACGTTTCAACGATCGCCGTCGTTGTCTCGTCATTGACCTGCTCAGGGTCTGCAAGGAAGTCGATTAGCTCACGCTGGTCGGCTTCTTTCTTTTTTGTAACATGTTCTTCTAAATCGAAGTCGCTTGGATTGTTGGAGAATGACCACTCTCCCTCAACTAATGTGTCACTATATATAAAATCTTTATCCGTTGTTTTATCATCGTATAAGAATTCTCGTTTCCTCCTGGTTCGTAATTTCCTTAAAAGCGAAATATACATATTTTTTAGTGACCTAGAAAATAAATTTACAAAATCGCCGCCGTTACTTTCTCGTAAAGTTTTTAACACGTTTAATATTACATCATCAAACAATGCCTCAATATCATGTCTTGTTGCTAAATATGTACTTGCACTCCAGTAATCGACTTTATTTCGATACTCTCTTTTTAAATTAATATAGAGATCGTTAAACCTAGATTCATCACTGGTTTTTAGATACTCGTTAGCAATTTTGTTAATATTTAATTTTCGTTCATCTTGCATTATCAATTCCCCCTTACAAAGAGTTTGACGCACAAATTTCCACACCCGCGCATATTTTTTTATTTTTTTTTGATAAAAGTTTTTCGTTTATTGCTAATGTTCAAATTGTAGCATATTACCATGGGAGATTTAGCAAAGTACACTAAGTACTCGAATTTATAGTTTGTATACTTTAGTAAACATTTCTCTAAGCGCAAAAAAAAGAGCGATCAATAAGACCGCCCTCAATAATCTTATTTAATTAACAATTAACCGCCAGGTCTAGTTTCTTGTGCTTTATATTGTTGGTTATCAGATTTTGCGTTTGCAAATCCGTTAAGCGCAAATACCCCTAAAACTAGTGTTAAAACTGCGGAAACTCCTAATAAAACTTTTTTCAAAATGAACCTCTCCTTTTACCGTTTGTGATTTAAAGTTAATCAACATCTGAGTCATCATGGAATGATCGCCTCTATTGAAGATTTCTTTAGCAATTAAACTAGAGAAGAAAAAATTTGAATTCGAAAAGAAACGTTGGAAGCATTCATACAGCTCTGGCAGAGATTCTTGACTGCAAGCTCGATACATCAATAAAAAATCTCGTTCACCTCTCTCTTTTATATAATCGTCAATCATTTTTATATTCCTTGTATTATTCTGATACATCACAAGTCTCGCGTCCGAATCCCTTCCAAGAGGTACTCTCAGGTAAATTTTAACATAATCTAGGTTATCTCTAGTCTGGTTAATCAAATTCTTAATCCCGATAGTTTTAGCGATATCATGACTTTTTTGAAGATATTTCATACATTTTTCTTTATCTTCAATCAAGTACGTCATCCCTAAATAGTATGACGCATCAGAAACGGTTTTCGCGCAGATATTTGCATTAATAATTAAAGAAGAATAATGTCTTGCTAACTCTAGTTCATTTCTATGTAGATAAATTGGAGCTAAGATTTCAGCTAGCCTATGGAGGTAACATTCTTTGATGAATAATTTACGACTATTACTTAATTTTTTTATCATCTCTTCTACTTCTAGAGCTAAATCCAGCATAAGGTGAATCTTTTTCTTTGCGAAATAGTCATAGCATTTGAGTATATTTACTAAAATTCTAAGCGTCGCATCTTCTGTATAATCTATATTTTTTAAATTTTCTATTATTTCATACCCTTCAATGTCATAATTCATATATTTGTAAATTATATTATAAACATTTACGTAGTCACCTATTACACCTTTCTCTTTTTTATGTAACTTAAGTAACTTCTTTAACAAAGTAACGTTTCTAGTTATTGCTGCGTACTCAAAACTTTGTTGTATTGACTCAGCAGAATCTAATTGTAAACACCACTTCTCCATCTTCTCACGTTGTTCGTCTGGAAAAACATAATAGGAGAGTCTCAAGAGCTTTCTAAACCCGATGGTCCCATCCTTTTTAAATTTAGACATACATTGCTTTGACGCTTCTATTTTTTCTGCAACGCTTGAAAATGTTATATCATCTCGATCATTAATAGTATCGCATATCTCTCTATGAAACCCCGGCACTTGAAAACCCTCCTATGCTGTATAAGAAAATTTTGGTATAATATAATTATAATTCCAATGTTTACTTTTGTAAACAAAGATTGGGTTGAGAAAATTTTTGAGGATGTGTAAAAATGATTGACTACTCTCCATTACATAAGACACTAAAAGAAAAAGAAATGGTGATCAGTGATCTAAGAGGTACAATTCTTAATTCAAGAACAATCGCAAACATTAACAAAGGGATGTCTGTTAATTTAAGTACAATAGAAGATATCTGTTTACGTCTAGACGTACCTATAGAAAAAGTAGTTAAAATTGTGAGTACTGAAGAGTAAAAGTTTTTAAGCCTCCGATATGAGAAAGGAGGTGATTACATCGTATAAAGTCGGAAGGTGCCGTATTCCCGAACTATGTAAGAAAAACGGCATTACACAAGCTGAACTTGCTAGAAGAATCGGCGTAACACCGCAATCCATAACGGATTATGTCAGCTTGCGTAATTTACCGAATGTGGAACGAGCGAAAAACATCGCTTCTTATCTACATTGTGACATCGAAGAATTGTACGTCTGGGAAACATGGGAAACGGAATAACATCTAATTAACGGGGAGATTTCGTATCTTCCCTCCGACCGCACCTACGTGAATTCACGTATAATAATCTTAATCGAACTGGCTCTGCATTACCAACTACGGCATGTAACGCCTTTACTCCGTCATTTACCAACGCTTCATTCGCATCTTTAAAACTACTTACATAACCATTTGTCAACCGTATTTTCCCGTTCAAATGTTTCTCAAGTTCTTTTCGGAGTTTCTCGCCCGCCGGGTCGTTATCTGCCACGATAACTAATTCTTCTATTGGCGACTTCAATATTAGTTCCGCTTTTTTCGCGTTAAACGACGAACCTCCGTTTGCCAATCCGAAAACCCCAGCCGTCATAAACGACATCGCATCTATTTCCGCTTCACAATATACTGCTCGTTTAATGTTACGTCTGTAAGCGATGTTCAATCCGTATATCAAGTCGCCTATTGGAACTGCGTCCTTTTCGTACCAAAACGCTTTGCCGCGCGTTTTCCGATACTTAATATTCGCCAATCTTCCGTTTGTATCAAACCACGGAATTACAACCGCCTGCCTAAAACGGTCGTAACCGATCTTCATTTGCTGTTGCACTTCTTCACTAATACCTCGATCACCTAAATACGGATGCCTAAACGCATACTTTTGCAACCGACCAAAATCGAGGGGCTTGCGTTCGCCCTCAATGCGGAGTTTCGGTGGCTTGAGTACGAGGTTATCGTAACTGTATTCAACACCGTACATTTCGAGTAAATAGTCTTCCGTTTCTTCATACGTTTCATTTCGTAAATAAGATAACAATCTGGTAAAGTTGCCGCTTTCCCATTCGCTATCAAATGCGCCTGAGTCTTTCCATGTGCCAGCGTAATCCCCGTCTAAGTTAACGAAGAAGCTCGGTGTGTGTTCGTACCTGAAAGGTGAGGCTGCCATCAGTTTATCAGATGACCATCGTTCATTAGTCCATGTATGTTGCCGGAGTTCGTATTCGATGTCTACGTTTACGTCTTGTCCGCGAATCTTAATCGTTGCCATTCGTTACCCTCCTAGAATACCGAAGTAAATTGCTTCGCTGCCTGTTCGCCGGTGGGAAACTCTTTAATAACGCCGATCTGCGGCATGTAAATTATTTCAGCGGATTCACCTTCGCCACCGTCACGGCCTTTATTAATACCGATCATGCCACGGCCTTGCTTGGCGTCCGTATCCACGGCTATCAATAACGCGGCATCCTCTAAAAGCGCTTTCGTTTTCTTTACCTCGCTACGTTTAGGTAATCGTAATTCACGTTGACCGTCATCGTCTTCTTTTTCGTCTACTTCGTCCGCTTGTGTAATTGCGAACATCACCACGCCTGTCTTACCGGCTAGTCTACGTAGGCGCTTAGACGTTTCCGCCGCGTCTCCACCTGCCGTTTTCGACGTATTCTTTTCGTAATCTAAGTAATAGAACGGATCGACTATAACAACATCAGCCTGCGTTTCTATGATATCGACTTCTAGCTGACGTAAATCCCTTCGGTGAAAGTCATCATCGTCTACGCCCCGTACGATAATATTACCCGGTAGTATTTCGTTTATGTTCGCTAGGAACGTTTTAAATCCCGCTTCGAATTCCTCCGATAGTTTACCGTGTCTAACAGCTTTCGAATCAAAGCCTGCTTCTAAATTTACGCCATCTAACTCAGCTACCGTTGCACCGATACGTGAGGAAACCGAAGTATATAAACGGACCATTCCTTCGAACCACCCCATTTCCATTAACCAGATAAGTACGTTCGCTCCTTGAAACGCCATTTCTACGCCTTCTTCGATAGTCGTTGCGGATTTACCACGCCCTGACTTTCCGTAGATTGTGTAAACGTTCGAGCTTACATAACCGCCTATCGCTTTATTGATGAATGGAAAACGGGATTTCCAAATACGGTATGATTCACCTTTCTTACGACGTTCGTATTCCTCTAAGAACTTGTTCGCATCAGCCTTTAAACTTGTTCCTACCTTATCACGAACGTTTGTTCTAATTATAACTCCGTCTACTTTTTCTCGCAACCATTCTAGGAAACTATTTCCGTCTTTTTCCTCAAACTGGGTAGGCGCTTCGTTTTGCAAAAGATTCATCACTTCGATCTTAGCGCTATAAGACTTGATTTGTTTCGTTAAATACTCGAAACTATCCTCGACATTTGGTACGTAAGTGAAGCCGTCGACTTCTGCTACTAGTGTGCGAAAGTCGGGCGTTTTTCCTCGATTCGTTTCTACGTATTCGCGGATAAAACGAAACGCTTTACGCTCCGCTTCTGTAACAAAATCTCGTTCTGTTACATGGTTAAGCTGTACGGGGTTAGCGGTATCTACCACTTTCGATAAAAGCATTTCTCCGTAGTTCATTCGTTTCCCTCCGTTTCTAGTGAGTTAGTATTTTTCTAACTTCTTATATTTTTGGTGTATATACTTCAGCGTCTTAAAACTGGTTTTTCTAATACTCTTTTTACGTCCTATGCGACACCAAAAAATCGCTCGATATCTCGTCTGCCTCATTCCGTTCCTCCTCTTATATTACGCTCGCCTATCCTGACCGTCATTGATTATATATTTCCTCGGACCGCTCGCATTCTCTCCGCCATCCTACGCTTCTGATCTTCGCTATACTGGCGTACCTTCTTCATACTTACTTGCTTTTCTTCTAACGTACATTTCACCGCTAGCGGCTTTCCTTCTTCGTCTCTTTCGATAACTGTAACGTTTTCCTCACCAACCAAGGCTACTAGTTTACGAATGTGTTTAGGAACGCAAGAGTATGCGCTCCATTCCTTCGTTTCGTTGTCGTACGCTAGTACCGTTTCTTGTTCTTTCGTTGAATATGTGGTCATTGTTTAGCCTCCGTTTCTAATAAAAGGATTATTTTATTAAGTTTCTATAAAATGGTAATTAATATATAATTAAACTATTCAAATCTTAGGTGGTGAGGCAAATGACTGAAACAATCCGAATTGCTCTTTTCACTCTTGTAGGAATAAGTGCCATATTTTCTGTAATTAAAGAATTTCAAAAACCAGAAAAAAGAAAGTTTTGGATTACCTTCGAAACTTTAATTCTGATCGGGGCAGCCTGGATGTTAATAGGACTTCTCGTGTAACCTACATAATTAGTAACCCCTTGAATAAAACTCAACATTCTGTCAATACTATAAATACAATCTTTCTCCAGTTCCCCATTGGAGCCGAGCAGTTAGCTTTTGCTAGCTGCTCTTTTATCGTTTTGGATGACCACACGCTTCTGTATAATCCCAATATCCTTTACATTTAGTTGAATTAGGTGTCATTTTAAAATCAGCTAAGCTTTCTGATACGCATTCCTTCGAATTAGAACGATTAGGAAAATACATATTCCAGTAACACTCTTTACAACTACATGTTAATTCTTGATCACCCTGTACTTGCGCCACTCTTGTAAAAAACGCTTCAAATTCATCCATATCCATTCCCCTTTTCTACAAAATGAAATTTTTATTAAAGTGCTTATAATTTATTTCTCAATATGAGACGTATGGAATCGTAATAATATAAATGGTAATATATAGACATCTCAATTATGTGTTTCTTTTGAAGAGAGCTTGTCCCCTGACACAAGCTCTTTTTTTATTAAAATAGCGTTTTTGTTTAGTATTTTTCTTCTTTCCAATCCCACTCATCCCATGTAGAGCCTGGCATTGTTCTACCTGTTGATTGCCCATATATTTGACGATCTATCTTAGCAAGAACTACTCTTTCTTCACCATCAAACTCTCCATCGTTTTGTACGTAAGCTTTTGCTGATTTAACGTACTTGTTATATTCTTTTATCGCTGCATTATAATCATCAGTAATTAAAACGATACCTTCTTCATAATCGTGAACCATCCACATGTTTATCTCCCCTTTTCTACTAAAATAGCGTTTTTGTTTAGTTTTATTTCGAAAAGTCGTACTTTTTCATTTCTTCATAAGTCATATACTCGTATGGAGTTACTTCGAAGTGACCGCCAATTGTTTTATAATGATGACTGTTAACTTCTTTATAAGTAATTGAACCGTCTTCTTGCGAAACAACATCTGCATATATAGTTCGTTTTTGATTTTCGGTGTCAACATAATCAATTTTATAAACTTGCTGTGGTCTACTAGATTCAATTTTGAATATCATGAATATAGCCGTAAACAATAAGATTATTAATCCTGTCCACTGAAATATTTCTTTCTTCAATCAGTACCACCTCATTTCTTAATAAAATTCAAATTTGGTCTTACTTTTCTGTTTCTTCTAATACCGCTTCATAAATTCCGAAAGTTAATCCGAGAATAAAAGCGGTAGCAAGTAATTCAACATTACTCAATCCGCAAAAATACGTTAGCCAAAACCACGTTGGTAAAGACATAAATACTGCGATAATATACTTCTTCATTCCGTTTCCTCCGTCTTACCCTTAGATATTCTGTGTCGTCTAACAAATTCACGTAATAACAATTCCGTTGCTTCTTCTACGGTATAATCAAATTCTTTTGCGAACTCTGTAGCTTCAGCGTGAAGGAAGCCTCGAAAAAACCATAGCTTTTCTTCTTGTGTCATCGGTTTCTTCATCTCCGCATCCCCCTTTTCGATTCGCCCTCGAACGGCAACACTACGCACAAATCTCGCACTCTATCGTACAACCTACGATCAAACACGCTTTCCAACTCGTCGATATGAATGTTCGAAGTGTAGACTGTTGGGAGTCCGTTTGAAACACGATAGTTAACTAACGCATGTAAGTCCCCTCGGAATCCAGTCGTGGCGCTACGTACACCTATGTCATCGAGAACGGCGAAAGGTGCAAATCTTGCATTACTTCCACGCTTGTAATATTCTCTCGCCGCTTTTTCCGCTACGTCCTTCGGAACATTCGTCCGATTAAATTCGTTATACAAGTCTTGCCATTCGTTCACATCTAAAAAATATCCAGGTATCTGCAACGATTGCCTATTGCGCTGCAAACTACCGATATAATGCCGGATGAGCCACTCGTTTAAAATTACGGCTGCTGTCGTCGTTTTCCCCGTGCCAGTTTCTTCGGAAAACAAGTACATCGATTTGATTTTATCTTTTACATCCGTTGTACCACTCGCCTCAAATTGCCGTGAGAAAGTCGTAACATACGCTTCGATAGATTTATAGACTTTCGGTTGGGACACTCGTACAGGCGAATTCAGTAACGTTAAATGACGATATTCTTTCGGTAAGTTGGTCGCTGCCATACGTCCTCCGTTACCGTTATGTCCGTGTAGTGCGATGTACGAGGTGCACTTACGGTTACATGATTCGCTTTTGTATAGCGAGCAATGATCGGATAGAATGCATTGCATTAAATCGCCTCACTTTCTAGTACATCGTTTGGATTAGCGTGACACCAATACACGTAATCTCGGTATTCTTCGACTGTCATTTCGTTTGCGGCTGCCAACCACGCGATAAGACGGTCGAATTTAGCTTGTGATAGTTCGAATCGTTGCCTATTCGCTTCGAACCAATCGAAAATGTT
>NZ_AXVB01000027.1:0-54669 GCF_000482345.1 Bacillus sp. UNC437CL72CviS29
AGGAAACTGCCATGATAATGCCGTCATGGAAAGCTTCTTTGGACATTTGAAAAGCGAAGCTTTCTACTCACAAAATCTAACAAAAGTATCCAACACAACTGTGCGAAAGACTGTGTTAGAATACATTCATTACTACAATTGTGTGCGAATTCAGGAAAAATTAAACTACCTACCCCCTAAAGAATATAAGGGACAGGTAGTTTAGGTGTTTTGATGTGTGTCCCATTTTCAGGGTTCACTTCAATATTACCACGAAGGTTCTTTTTTAGAAGATACATGTATATTCTAAATTCATATGTATTCCCTTTACTTTTTCTATTACTTTATTAGATTTTTAATCATCATGTAATCCATCTAATAGCTCTGAAAATGTATGACAAATAATCTCTATAGCTGCTTCTCCTTCTTCCTCATGATCCCAAAATACAATTGTTGGTGATAATTTATCCGCACGATAGTCAAAACATATTAGATTTCCAAAAGGATCTTTCGCAAAAGGAATAATCCCCTCTATCTCAGGCTGTATAGGATCGTAAAACATCCCTATATTCATTTCTTCACTTGTAAAACTTAATAAATCATTTATTACACCTTCTCCCCCAGTTACAAATTCAAAAGTATTTGGCTCTGGATATCCGCCATTATATTTTTTAACACATTCTTTATAATCGCTTGGAAAGTTTACTCCAAACGATTTCTCTATTTTATTTATTATTTGTTCATCTACTATTTCTTCTGAAAATAACCACTTGATTTCTCTCATGATATGCCCCATTTCCTTTCTTTAATTGATGATCTTTCATTGTTTTCCTAATTTAATCAAATATAGCTTAATTAACTATGAATAAATATTGAGTCTTGAAAACATTCATGTTACATGCATTTAGCTTTTAATCTTTTAATTTGTTCTAATGCTGCACTATAGTAATCTTTAATTAACAAAATATGATTCATTCTAACGAAAAACATTTATTTAATTGGGATTCCATAAACTCTCTTATACTTTCTACCATACTCACCATCAAAGGGCACATTAAATGTTTCGAAATAAACTATTCTTTTACTAAATAGCTTTCAGCTATATCAATATCATGAGTCAAATCTAATTCCGGAAACGTTTTATCTAGAGTCCTCAAACAAGTAATAAATTGAGGACTCTGTAAAATTTCAGATATATCCTCAAATACTTCGCTAATCCAATACAAGTCCTCTTTATCACACTGTTTTAAATATTGAATAGTTTCACTTTCATTTTCAGACAAAGTATCAGTTATTTTTTTCCAGCATTCTTGAATTCCATAATCATCATTTAATGCCTTGATTTTTCTTTCTTTCAATATTGACTTCATTTTATCTTTAAGCATTTTTTCCTCCTATGGTTGTTTAGTTGCATCAGGAAATCATCCATTTTTCGAATCAAATTTTAACTTTGATTCATAGTTACTCTTTGGAGTTTCACGAAACTCTCTAAACCCTTTCCCTCCACAACTATATCTATATACCTGCTGCAGAGAAAGACTGCTTTCTAATACTATTCAAACTACATTATCGAACTATCTATCTTGAAGTATTTTTTCTTCATCAACTAATCTTCTAATATTATTTATACACTCCATTAAATTTATTTTTAATGAATTTAAATCGCTACATATCCTTTTTTCAACAGGGTCATCCCAATCGGAATTTTGTGTAACATATAATAAAAATGTTTTCAAACCTCCGTGCCAACCTATGTCAATTGCATAATTAAATGGATACTTCACTAAAAGCATATCATCTGTCAATAAATCACTTTCTTCATCAAATCCTTCTAAAATCCTTCGGTCAAAACCATCATAAGCTACTTCACCTGGTCGAAAATCAATACTTTCAAACATAGTATTCAACTCCCACTTAGTTAATTTTCCATCTACATTTCTATCCCCTCAGAATCTAGCAAAATAAGCAATTACAATTATAAATTTTAATATTTTATTCCTTGATTATATCCACCTTTATATGGTAGTTCATTTTCAAAATCACATGAGGCAACTACTTGATAACCCTCTTTCCACAAAAACACAAGTAATTTTCTGATTTCTTTTTTATAATCGCTGCTTTTATTACAATCAGATGTATCAATATCTAAAAAATATGGAAAGTAAAGAAAGCCATCTGGAAATTCTTTCGATTTTTCTTCATCAAATTCTTTATTTTTTATAACATCAACACTGAAATAATCACCTTCTATAGAAAAAAATTTATCATGTTCCAAATGTAAACAAAAAGAAATTTTTTCAGTTAACTCTTTAATTGATTGAATAGTATTTATAAAAACTTTACAATATAAATCTTCCAACCTATATTCCTCCTTATTTAATAGGTATATATGGTGGGTTATCAAATTTTCCACGCTCTAAAATTATAGAGACATCAGCTTCTATCCCTAATAGATTTTCTATTTCTTTTCAGAGTCCTCTCAATTTAGCTTCACCCGCTTGAATTTTTCCACTCTCTAAAGCATGAAGCATAGTTCTTTCTTTTACAGAACCTGGATTTGGAGTTCCAAAATATTTTTTTACATGTCCTTCAAATTGCTCTTTACTTACACGGACACCTATATCAATATCTGATGTTAATTTTGCAGTTCCTCCTGCTCTACTACCTTGTACAAAAAATGTCATCACTTATGTTTCCTGATTCCCTCTTTAATAAGTTACTCATATTGGAAAACTGATCTTCTGTTAATCCCTGAGGAATTTTTAAACCGTTAGCTCCATTACCAACATCCTTCTCACCAGTATCTTTCACATTCTGATACGCATCTTTCAGCAGGTTCTTTCCTCCACTAGGAATCTTGCCTGCACCTTGTGTCTCAAAGGCAAGGCCTCCACCAAATTCCGGCACATACTCTCCCAATTTTTTCATAGCATAACGAAATTCCTTACCAACTTCTATAAAATCATTTTTAACCTTTGTCTACCCTTTATTTCATAGATCCCCTATTTTATTACTTAACCCTTTTGTCTTTGATGCCAAGAAAGATACACCTTCATGTAGCTTTCTTGATACTTTCTTCGCTCCATCAAGAAGGGCTTTTCCAGCTTTTTTTCGCCATACTTAATTACAATTTCCAATAACGGGATCTCTATCAGTAAATACCCTGATACTGTCGTTTACATAGAAAAATTCAGTTGCTTGATGAAACTTTTGAATAATGTTTTATAGCTTTTCTAGTTTTTTTATATTTCTTTCTACTCATTATATATTTTTTTATTTAAAATAAAAAACTGGAAGACTAATTACATCTTCCAGTTCAGATCGTATAGACAAAAACTTCATTAAATAACGTTGTAAAGTGGATATGTTTCTTTACCGTTGATCGAGAAACTCACAAAATAGCTAAACCTTAGTCAGTTCCTCTAGCAGCTCTAGCTTAACATGCCCACCGTTTGCTTTAATATTTCATCTTGTTCTTTTAAAACATTCTTCACCCTGAAAATCTAGTAAATTTGCAATACAGGTGCAAAGATTATATCTGGGATTTAGGTTCCACTTCTTCACCAGACATATTGTCCCAAAAAGTTATTTTTCCTTCTTCAGAAACTAATTGTAAATCACTACCTACTGGTAATAAATAGATCCCAATTATTGCCAGATTGATATTGGCAACTGTGTTAAAATCACATACTGCTAGGTTGTCTGGATTATTAATAAATTCATCATTATCAATATCTGAAAAAAAACGCCATCCATTATCAACTTTATCTATAGATTCTTCTCTCAGTATCCATTTCAAATGTCCCTTACCACTTAAAATATTTTTAGAGACAATAGAGGCACCAGCATTTTTTATAAATTCAACAGGTTCATTTTGAGGCATAGCTTTTCATCTTTTCAACTAGTTTTGACCTATAGGGATATTTCTCAGCATATTTCAAAGGTGAACAATCTGTCTTATCTTTAGAGATTATATCTAGATTAAATTGAGAAAACCATAAATCATAAAGATTAGTCAATGCTTCATTAGTTTTATTCATTCAGATTATATAGTATAGCGCTACTTGTCCATTTTTATCCTTTTCATTAATATTAACACCTTTTTCTATAAACCTCTGGCACAATTTATAGGTTGCCTCTAGGTCATTGTTACGTTGCCCTAACAAAACATGTAAAACAGTTTGATTTTCGTCATTTTTTCTCTAGTATTGTCGTACACTGTACAAAGCCATTACAGTCTATAAAATTTAACACTTAATACACTTATAAAATTATATGTGTACCAACTTATTTCTACGCTAAAACACAAAAAAGCACTCGTTGCCTTTAGTTGACAATCAAGTGCTTTAAGTTTATCTTCTTTTAAGTAGCATTAAATTTGTAAGTTTTGTAGTAACAGTATGACACCTTTTGTATATCACGACAACTACTACGTTAAAACTTACGAGTTTGTACGAGTTCGTTAGTTTAATATACATTCCATGTGTTTATATTCATCACCCAGTAAAATATCATCTCGCCCAAGCTCGTACTTCGTTTTTCTACCCTATCATTGCACACAGTACTCCATGATGGTACAACCATCATGGAGTATATATTTTCAAACACCCTTTTATTTTTTCTATCTACTTCACATATACTTTATTTTTTATTCATATACACTTGTGCGTATTTAAATTTAGCACCACGAACTTTATCATATCCGTACATATATATACAAATTAGTCTAGTAAGCTTTATAAAATCACTATAACCAAACTCATTTATTTACTGTAATGAGTTTTTAATGTTTATTTATATTTTAGGAATATCAATTATATTTCCTGGTGACTCACTAATAAGAATATCTGAAATACTTGGGTTGCTTTTTTTTAACTTGAATATTTGAATTTTTGTTAATTCAGGGTTAAATGATATATTTTGTGTTTTAAACTCCAAATTCATAATTTTATTTTGAAGTTTTAATATAAAAACCTTCCATTCTTGTAATGGAGAATTCGAAACTTCCTCTGGACTTTCTAATAGTCGATATCCATCCGCATAATGAAACATTAGTAATCCCGTTCCTAAGTCGCAATCTTTATTTTCAAGAATTGCATTTGGTATATCAAATCCACTATTCCAATTATAATTTGCTGCAAAACAATGAAGGATTATTGGATTATCTATATTCTTTATTCGGCTAATTGTATCCTCTTTATTTGTATTATAAAGTAATTCTTCAAGCAAACTAATATCTTTATTTTCCATTACACCTTACCACCTTACTGATATTCACTTATTTTGTATTTCCAATTGTTTTAGCTTTCTTTCCCAAAGTCCTACTGTTGCACCTTGGCTTGGGTACAATGGTAAACCATTCCCCTGTAATTTCCTTAAATTTTTTTGCAAATCATATACCTGCTGTTGTAAACTATCAATACTTTGGTTAATATCCATTTTATTTAACACTCTTGCAACTACTTCATTGTAAACAGAATGATATCCTCTGTGTCTAGCCATTGTACTTATATTATCATCTGGTACCCTTAGAAAAATACCGTTTGATGAGTCATCAAAGTTCATACCTATCTTTTTAATTACAGGGTTATCTGCCATTTCAGAAGGAATAATATGCTGTGCTTGATATCCACTCCATTTTGTTGAACGTTTAAGCCCCATTTCTGTCATCATATTTTTTCCTAATTTAGTAGAGTTTCCTCCTGTTACAACACCCGGAGTACCAGGAATAATCCTACTACCTTCACCCGTACCCTTTGTTGTAATCTTAAAATAAAAAGCACTTGTTGCCTATCATAGCAATCAAGTGCTTTAAGTTCACATGTTTTCTAAGTTTTCAAGTCACTAGTCACTTTAAGTTTGTACGTACAATCATTTGATACTGATAATATGAAATCTTTTGTATTTCATGGTAAATAGTACGTTTAAACTAACGAACTTGTACAAACTACTTGTATGGTACAGTACCAATAAATTTAATTTCTATATTTTCGGATTCATCTCCACTTTTCACTTCATTGTATTTAAAATCATAGAGTACAATCACAGAATTAATACTGTATGCTAAATTATCACCATTTATTAACTCTTTTATTTTTGGGATAATTAGTTCACTATAAGAAAAATCATTTAAAATATCGTCTACATTATTTTTAGGATCTTCATAAAAACAAATTTCAATGTTATCTTCATCATAATAACCAAATTCAAAGTTTGTCCCAAACTTTGAGTCTATTGAATCTCCATCTTCCGTATATTCTATGTCAACATACTCCTCAAGATTCTCAAACGATTTAGAAACTCCAAACCACACTGAAACTATTCCACTATATTCCATATTATCACTCCTCATTTTTTTAGAGTACCTGGTAACCCTTCTACTCCACCCTTGTATCTATAATGAGACCACACCTGTAACCTTCTTACAAATGTATCATAGTCAAGTGATGTGTCTATTATCTCTAATATCTCATTATGCGCTCGCTTAGAACCCGGTGCACGATGATGTTTTCCTGGTGGATTAATAAACTCAACATCTTTTGTTGTTGTTCTCAATTCTTGAATTTGTTTAGCACTTATACCCCATCTTTTAAAAGTAGGTGCTCTTGCAATCATTAACCATTCATGTAATTTTCCAGGCGATCTCAATCTTGAAGAAATTACTTTTTTCACTTCAGGATTAGCCCACGCTATCTCTAATTCATCTAAAGTTATATTGTCAAACCACTTAATAAATTCACCATCTCTTACACTAGGAATATCTTTTGGACTATAAATATTAGTACGAGATGTAACTTTAACAAAATTATTTTGAATAACTTCCGATTTCCTTTGATTTGGAGTTTGTTTTTTTACTGTAGCATCATCCGTACCCTTAGTGCACTTATAAAATTATAATACTCTTTTCAGTTTTCATTCTAAAATACAAAAAAGCACTCGTTTTTTCTATTGTAGATAATCAAGTGCTTTACGTCCATATGCTTTTAAATAACATTAAATTTGTAAGTTTTATAGTAACAGTATGGCCCCTTATATATATCGTGACAAGTATTACATTAAAACTTACGAGCTTATACGAGTTCATTAGTTTTATGTTCATTCCATGTCTTTATATTCGTCGTTCAGTAAAATGTCATCTCGCCTAGACTCGTGTGTCTTGTTTTCTTATAGGCCTACAACATATACTCTATGATGGTATAACTATCATGGAGTATATTCCTCAAAATGATCATTTCTTTATCTGTACACTTCAACTATACTTTATTTTCCATGCATCTTTACATGTTTTTTTATATTCAAATTAAAAATCATAAGCTTTTTTCATTTGTTCCACTGTACTTATTAACCATTGCACCGGAGTTAATCCGATTGCAGGAAAATAAATTTCCGCATTTGATTCTATAAAATCCCCCTTTTCTTGCACTGTTATTTCACTGTTTAAAAACTCTTCACAATACTTAATTGTAAACAACAAACATTCCTTACTAGATTCACATATAAACTCTTCCAATGCTTCTTCAGGCGAATTCATATCTTGATGAAATGTTCCACCTAAGAAATCGCCCAATTCTTCAAAAACATCATAACTGCCATCCATACAACAACCTCCTTTATTTTATTGAATAACCTGTTAAAAGAAATTCACCATTTTTCTTTTTTAAGTATAATTTTTGCATTTGTAACATTATCAATCACATCAGAACCTCTTGTTACACTCCTACCATTAATTTTCCCATCACCATTGTATCTTTTCAATATTTTTTTATGTGATTCAATCTGATTTTCCACTATTTCTAAAGATATTTCTCTATCATCCTCAAAAATAGCCAAGGTAGCTCCAAGTAATTTAAGTTGGATTCCTAATGAATACAAAGCTTCTAATTTCTCTGGATAATTAATATAATCGCATTTTAATACAGGCAAGTTATTTTCAACAAGCCAGCATACGGTCTACTTGAAAAAGAGAACCCATAGGAGGATTAATTCCATGGATTCTCTTTCTTTTGTCTATGTGCAGCGTGGCCCTTATGTTACTACGATTGAACCTTACTAAGGAAGTCTTCTAATATTTTTCTAGTTGCCACACCAACTTGTGGAATTAAATCACTTACTCGCTGCATAATTGATGGATTTTCCAATATAAGCTGTTTACTTTCTGGACTTGTGAAGCTTCTCAACGTATCTACGCATATTTCGAATAGTTCTTTATCGTCTGTATCCAACATTCTTAATAGCACTTTCAATTCATTCATACTACATTCATTATCCAGACAGTAGGCTAATTTCCGCTGCCACTCTAAAGGTTTGGTTACTGCCGAATTAAGTAATTCTTCCCAATCATGAGAAGAGAATTCCAGTAACATTTCTTGAGCAATTGAAAATCCTTGATCATACCAATAGCCGTCTGTAAAATATCCAAAAAGATACTCCTCAAATTCTTTATACATTTAAAAATCTCCTTTAATTATCTATAAATATTAAGGTGTAGTAAAACCGGTTAAAAGCTGTGTAGCACCTCCACCAGTTGGATATCCAGATACAACTTCATCACCTATTTTAATCACTTCTATTTGAACACCATTAATTGTATCTCTATGAAGGGTGGCACCATCTCTTGCTCTTTGTCCAATTGCAGGCATATGTCCAACCTCTTTTATACACTATTAATAATTTGCTGATTACTCCATGTACTTGGAAATAAAGTGCTTGATTTAATTTTCGCTAAATTCCCATCAGAAAATTGGGTAGTGAATTTAACACTCCTCGTTCCATCTACATTAACTGTTATCTCTTCAACTGCATAGTTAGGATGTGTATTATTTATGTTTGGGGAATGTCCACCTATGAAATCATTTTTAGGTGGTGCTTTCCTTTGACCATATAATAGCTTCTCTTCCATTTCAGAACTAATAATAGTTCGGTTAGTATTACTACCTCCACCACGAAAAACCTTCTCCCCAGTCTCCTTCACATACTGATAAGCATCTTTCAGAGAGTGCGATCCTCCGGCTTTCCCTCCACCTGCCATCGAAAAGGCATGTCCTCCAGGAATCCACTCATATTCTACCAATGTTTTAATCGCATGTTGGAGTTTTTTATCTGCTTGGACAAAAGTATTTTTAACTGTTGTTTTCCCTTTATTCCACAGGTCTCCTACTTTATTAGCAAGACCCTTTGCCTTAGAAGCAACGAAGGATACGCCTTCTTCTACTTTACTTGGCACTTTCTTCGCTCCATCAAGAAGGTTTTCCGCCTTTTTTGATTGCTCCTACGACCATTTTTCCGCCATATTTAATTGCTTTTCCAGCAAGACTGAGGACTTTTCCAACCGGAATAATGTTCAAAAGCGTCCAACCTGCCGCAATGAGTCTTTCTTTTGCAGATAGCTCTTTTCCTGTCCGTGGGTCTGTACCTGTAATTGCTCTAATCGCATCGTTTACACCGATAAACTCAGCGACTTCATCTAATCCTTTTTCCCACCACGATTTTTCTTCTTTCTTTTCCTTTTTCGGTGTTTCTTTTACTTTTTCTACTTGACGAAACTTTTGGGCAATGTGTTCTCTATTATTTTTTTCTGATTATTTATTCTGCAATAGCAGTTATCGCTATTCTATTATACAAACAAAAAAGGGTATGCTGTGCATACCCTCTAAAATATCAAAGTAGTGATAATATAAATTATTCATGTTATACACAAACATTATTAAAATAAAAAATTCCGTCATCCTATATGCCAGAGATAAGTGTAACCAAATAGAATTTCTTGATTTAATATTGATCACATAAAAAACAGAAGATTAGTTATACCTTACAATTCCATTTGTTATTTCCCACTCACCCAATTGGACGAGCTCTTACCACCTTAAAAACATATCACATCGAATTATCTTTAACTATAAAACTATAAAATTATTTTAGTTATAAAAAACTTAAAGATACATGGCGATTCAAAGTATTAAAACGACTATTTAATTAAGTTCTTTACTTTTTTGCAAACGATTTCGGCATCATGTTTGTGTTTAGAATTAAGTAGAAGATTATCCAAGAAATTCTCAATAAAACATTTAACAGTATGATTAAACATTTCAATTGATATATATTCAATTCCATTAGAATGAATGAAAATGATTCCTTCCGAAGAATACGTCGATTCATTATTCCATGCAACCTCTATATTACCGTTAACCCTTCTGAAAAATACATCGGGTAAAAAAGATCCACCTCTACTTGAAAACCAAGAGTGTTGAAACTCCCATTCTTGCTTTTTATCAAACCATGCATCAAATTCATCATCATTGTCTGAATCAAACAACAAGCAATTATCTATAAGCTCAAGAGAATTTTTCCCTTCAACAGGAAGAGGGAATGGTTTATCACTCAAAATATACTTAAGATTTTCACTAAACCATTCAACAATATAAAGCAAATTCCATTGAAAAGTCATTACAATGTTCTCTCTTTCATATTGGCAAAGATCTTTTCCATGAACAAATAATTTAAAACTCCCCCATGTCTCACCAATCAGTCTATTTTCATGAAATGGATTCTCTTCAAATTCATATTGAATAGCAAATATATTCTTATCTCCATATATCCCCAAAAAAATGCACCTCATTTATTTTTTAATAGTCTTTTGTATTCTGCTTTCGTAAGCTTCTCATCTTTAAGTAACTGTCTTAATACATCAGCAGGTACTTCTTTAGCAGGATTCATAACTTCATATGGATGCCGGCCAATTTCTCCATCTGGTTGAAATTTTATAAGCTTTCCATCATAAATATTGTAAAGCTGCTTATTTTTAGAAGATGAATACGCCGTATCCAATAATTTTTGTACATCAGTGATAGCCAAGGACAGATAATCCCCGCTGCAGCATTCGTTGCTTGCCCTAAATCTTGACGATCAACCAATGTAACTCGAACTCCTGCTTTTGCAAGATGATAAGCAGTAGATGCCCCGAGAATTCCAGCCCCAATTACAATATACGTTTTCATTTCTAACACTTTTTCCTTTTTCATTCTTTCATACGTTCCAAAAATTTGATCTATAAATGATCAAATACACTTTTATCTTTAAGATAAATTTCTTTATTAAGTATACTGAAATGGGATTTTTTCAACTATAACACTACTTTTATTACACAATAATCCGGCGTTATAGCAAATTAAATACTTATATTTTTTGAAGTTAGTTCAAAGTTCACCTTATTCGCTAAACGCATATTTAATAGAAGGAATAACACTCCTCCTGCAATAGGCATGACATAAGAAGGAAGGATATTTAATAGAGCTCCTGATGAAATCATCGCTATAGGAAGCATGATTTTCGCGATACTAATGCCAATGCTTAGGACTCTACCTCTATATTCATCTGGAATCTCTTTTTGCATAAAATAAGCGAGAGGGATATCAATTAGCGCTATGAATAACCCAAACAAGAACAAGACAGTAATGAAATAACAGGTAAAAACGATAGAGTTCAGTTGTAAGCTTTTCAGCATAACTGGAACTCCTAATAAAATCATAAGAATCGATAAAGCGATGCTTATATATTTTAAAAGAATGGAGTAGGAAATTCTTTCTGTGATTTTCTTTACTAATAAAGCTCCTATAATCATCCCCAGCGGAAAGGCCCCTTGGATTATACCAAACTCCTTTGCTCCAAACTTTAGAACTGTATTAATCATATACGGTAATGGGACAGTCACAGCAAAGCCGAGAAAAAAATTAATTAATATTAAGAGCATAAACATGCTTTTAATACTCTTTCTTTCAAATATATAGTTAAATCCATCCTTCATATCTCTAATCAAATGAATTTTCCCAATTAAATGATCTTCATTTAATTGATGATTGAAAAGCTTGAAATGAATAAACATCATCGATAATCCAGAAAAGAGAAAAGAAACTCCATTTATGATAATAAAAGTTCTCATATCAAAGATAGCAAAAACAATTCCGCCTAACATAGGTCCCATAATTAAAGAGATTGAGTCGATTATTTTACTAATGGAATTAATATTCATCAACATTTTTTCAGATACAATGTTTGGCTTCGCAGCTTCTAAACCTATTCCAAAGAAAGTAGTAAACACCGTCAACAGGAACGTAGTGACGTAAATGATAAGTAAATTCAATTCATATTTCATACATAATATATAAACGGAAACCAACAAGATTCCACTAAGAAGATCCATACAAATAACTAATGTCTTTTTATTGATCTTATCCGCAATCACCCCAGCAAACGGATTGATGATAACCATCGGAATAATTCCTAGTATAAGAGTAACTGCAAAGCTTAACGCCGAGCCCGTCTGCTTTAAAACGTATAATCCTAGCGCAAAGTTATAAATAGCCGTACCAAATATCGAGATAGTTTTTCCTGTAGAATAGAGAAATAGGTTTTTCATTTCTTTTTTGTTCTTTTCATTACTTACACTCATTTGTAGTGCTTCCATTAATCCTCCACCTCACTTAACTTTTTATACAACAAATGTTAAGCTGCCGGGTGAACCCAATATCAATAGGTGTAATCCATAAATTTTTAGGAAAAAATGAAAAAAGATAGGGTTAACCCTATCTTTTTCCCAAAAATGAATATGAATAAATTTCTTCCCCCTGCACAAAGAAATTTTCGTACTTTCCACCTCGATCAATATATTCAGAAGTCCTTTCCTCAAGAGGAATATACTTTAAATCAGTGATGTTTCCCCTAATTTTTCTAGCTATAAAGTTGTCTCTAAATCTAGCTTCGATTTTGCTTTTGGTGCTAAAATTTTTAAAAGCAATATATGATCCCAATATGTAACAATTAGGATTAAATAGAAAATCCACTTCGCGAAGCAAAAACTCCTCATGTTCGAAGCTGTAATTACTAGTACCTGAATGATCAATCACGACATCGACAGATTGATCCTGTATAGGTATATGTAAAAAATCAGCGCAAATAAAGAGCATGTTTCTATTTAAACCTGTTCTCTCTAATACACCTTTTAAAAATCGATGCCGCTCTAGGTTGCGATCAACAGCAATATACAAGCAATTTTCCGGTAATTCCCGAAAAACATTTCGCAGAAAAAAACCAACTCCGGATCCTAACTCAAGTAATACTTTATTATTTAAGTCTAATTGACCTAGTTTCCTCATTGACCATTCTCCAACTTTTTTCATATTCTCCAAATAAGCTGGATCAGTTTCATGTATATATTCAAGAACAAATTCTTCAAGATGGGGGCCAGAAGTTGCTTGAAATGCATTACCAATTTTTAAAATACCTGATTCAACAAGATATTCTTCACCACAATCGCAAATTAACTTTCCTTCCATAATTTGATTTCTATGAATGATCCCATCTTGAAGAATAAGTTTTTCGCTACACCTTAAACATTTCAGCAAATCAAGTACTTTTAAATCAATTCCCATCATTAAGCTTGAACCTTTAGATTCCGCTAATATTTCATCTAATTTCGTCTTTAAATTGTCCTTTATTTCTACTAAATTATTTATTTCCTGCTCAACCTGCTTATATTTATCCATAAATAAAGATTGATAGTACGTATCATTTTCATAATCCGTGAATTTACCAAAATTTTTATATAGAAAAAATTGTTTAATTTCTTTTAAACTAAATCCCATGCCTTTAAATTCCAAAATAATCTCTAAATCGTTTTGACAACTCTCATCAAAAAAATAATGCCCTCCCTTCTTTTCAGGTACAATCAATCCTAAGTCCATATAATGCCTAATTGTATTAATACTTAATTTATTGACCTCTCCAAATTTACCAATCTTCACTTTACCACTACCCATATATATTTTTTATTCATCAGTTCTGCTTTTCTTACATCAAAAACAACTATACTTTCTATATTAAACTAGGAGGTTTCCGAAACTTTATTGTTTGCTCAAAGGCATAACCAATCTTCATTAAAGTTTTCTCACTAAATGCCGTCCCAGCAAAAGTAATACCAAATGGACGCTCATTTTCCATATATCCTGCTGGTAAAGCAATTGATGGATAACCTGCTTCTGCAGAAAGAGTAGACTCTACATATGCCAGGAATAAAATGGCATCTAGGTTATATGTTTGAAGCGCAAAATCTATTCCTTCATTTTGTGAGTAATAAAGTAAACGTCAAGTAACTCCAAAATCAACTTTTATTGTATATTTGGGAGTTACTCGACTTTTACACAAAAAGCACCTTTTAGTCTATAAATATTTTATAATGAGTGTAGTTTATTTAGAAAACACTAAACTACACTGTTTAATTTGGTTGTCGAATCTTTCACAATATCTCTCTTATAAATAATAGCTCATAATAATAAGTTCGCCTTTTTCCCCTATTTTTCGTACACCTTCATCAATAAAACCACATTTTTTATATAATAACTGTGCAGTAATGTTTTTCACATTTACCGCTAATACAATTTCATTAATATATGGATATTCTTTGCGTACAAAGTCAGGTAGTAACAATAATGATTGTTTGGCATATCCCTTTCCTTGATAATAATAATCCGTTGAAAACGCTCGTAATAACATAGCTTTTGGATTTTTAGAGTAAGGATTTACACCTGCATTTTCATGAAGCACGAAAAATGTTACAAGCTCATTATTTGCAAGAAATAATATAGAATGTCTGTCAGTATCAGCTTTTGATAATTCTACACATTTTTTTGGTGTACCTGTAAATTGTAACTGTTCCTCAGATAATTCATAGCTTTCTACTTGTTTTTTAAATCGTTCTTCATATTCAAATAATTCCATAATGCCCTCCCATTTATTCTCCCCGTTTGTTGAATAACTCTACCCCAAATATTAGTATAAGTAAAATAATTTGGCAGTATATCTAAAGTGATCTCTTTTATTAAATTTAACGCTTTATCCGAAAGAATTCTCCTTCCTCAAGCGTGTGCAGGGCGATAGCCAAAAAGTATTTGCTATTTTTTTACTCCGATATAATCAGTCTTATAAAGTATAAAGGCTGGTATATCAATGGATTTAGATAGTAATAATCATTCAGTATTCTCGCTTTATTATCATCTTATATTAGTTGTGAAATATAGAAGAAATGTATTTGATGATAATATGTCTAACTATGCAAAAGATATGTTTATAAGGCTCTCAGAAAGCTATAACATAACTTTAGTTGAGTGGAATCATGACAATGACCATGTCCATATTTTATTCAAAGCACATCCTAATACAGAAATAACAAAGTTCATCAATGCGTATAAAAGTGCTAGTTCTCGACTCATCAAGAGAGACTTTCCACAAGTGAAAAAGAAACTTCGGAAAGAGATGTTTTGGTCAAGAAGTTTTTGCTTACTCACTACTAGTGGTTCACCAATAGAAATAGTAAAAAAGTATATCGAAAAGCAAGGGGAAAAGTGAGGTGAAATGATATGACAACACATAATAAAGCATATAAATTTCGTTTGTATCCAACAGAACAACAAGCGCATCTTATTCGTAAAACTTTTGGGTGTGTGCGATTTGTATATAATAAGATGTTGGCTGAACGAAAAGAAGTGTATGAGAAACACAAAGGGAATAAGGAAGAACTAAGAAAGCAAAAATTCCCTACTCCTGCAAAGTACAAAGAAGGGTTTGAATGGTTGAAGGAAGTGGATTCATTAGCATTAGCGAATGCTCAAATAAACTTGCAAACTGCTTATAAAATTTCTTTCGTGGTCAAAATGACTTCCCAACGTTCAAAAGTAAAAAGGATAGAAAATCTTATACAACGAATAGGGTCAACGGAAATATTATGTTGCTGAATGGTCATATCAAATGTAGTGTAGTGCTATCCTAAGGGGGATTAAAAAATCCCTCTTGGTAATAGCACTATTTTTATACCGTAAACAGTTGTTTTTTATCTTTTAAAACACTTACTATTTGATTGAAAAAATGTTTTAGACTATAGAAAAAAGTATTAGACTACGGAGGTGTTTTCATAAAAGAAAACACCTCTTGTTCTTTTTCCCTCCGTTAATGTGGATTTAAAATAAAGTTTAATCGTTTATTTCAAAGGTTAACTGTTTATAAAAAAGATGCACCGTTTTATTCCTTTGGATTTACTTATCTATGGGGATATTTTTATTAAGAAAAGAAATAAAATATATGGTGAGGTTAATATGTGTAATTTTAATCAAACATTTTTATAAAAACCAATCTTAAATCTACTGGAAAAGAATCTATTTTGATTAATCTTTTTTCAAATTAGATTCTTTTTATATTCCGTAGAGTAAGGGTGGGAGTAAATATTTTTAATCAAACTTTATTTCCAACCAACAATATTACTAATATGTATCACCGTAAAAATTACTTAAATAATTCCAAACAAAAAACTCTGTAAAATTATTACAGAGTCTTTTCTCGACTTTTCATTTACTATTTACTTGGTGATAACGTCAAATCTCCAAATTTCTTTTTAATAGCTGGAGTTGTTGCCTTAAATTTATATTCATCACCATCTTTTTTAACTTCAAATACAATTGGCTCTTTCCCATCTTCTTCTAAACTAATTTCATCTTTGTTAATTTTATATGTAAACCCTCTTGTGAAAGCTCCTATCTTGAAAGAAACCGTATTTTTAGCGAATTCTGCTGTATATGATTCGCCATTGGTAGCAACGACATTCCACTTTTTAGATTGCAAATCGTCTGATGGATCTTTACCACAAGCACTTAACCCCATAATTGCTATAACTATTAATAAAACATAAATACTTTTTCTTTTTAAATCCTTCATACTTTTTTCTTTCTCCCCCTTTAAATAACAAAAAGGATATGCTTTAGCCCTTTAAAAGCTGAAAGGCATACTCTTTCTATATTTCCCCTAAAATACCTTTCTATGTATATTATTTTACAATAAATTACAAAAACAGTCAAAGATATTCATATATTGTTGTAGTAAGTTTTATAAAAAAATTGGTCAACCTTTTTTATAATATTTGTACACTAATTCACAACAATGAATCTATTTTTGACCAATCTTTTTTCAAAATATGAAGAGTTCTTCTTTAATAAAAACAACATTTTTAGCATACTTTGAATCAAACTTTATTCAAAACCAACAGTTAACGGAGATAATTTATTGAGATTGAAATGTCATATTAATTCTTGGACTACTTCTTCTAATGCCATTCCTCTTGAGCCTTTTACTAGGACTGCATCTTCCGGATTACATACAGAGAGAATTTCTGTAATAGCTTCTTCTTTTGTAAGAAATGCTTTTACTTTTCCTTTTGTATATCTAAATTTTGCTTCTTGTACAATCATTTTTGCGCGTTCCCTAATTGTAAAAATATAATCTATTGTATTTGGATTTAGTATTTGACCAATATCCCGGTGATACTTTTCTTCTTCTTGACCTAACTCCAACATGTCACCTAACACAATAATTTTCTTCTTATATCCTACAAGTTGTTCAAATGTTTCTATTGCTGCCTTAACGGAAGAAGGACTAGCATTCCAAGCGTCATTAATAATCGTAGTTCCTGATTTTCCTTTTAACATTTGAAAACGCATTTCTGTTATTTCTACTTGTTTTAACCCTTTTTTAATGCTTTGTTGATCTAAATTGAATTGCTGACCGACTTTTATAGCAATTATAGCGTTGTAAACATTATGTTTTCCATGGAGAGGTATGAAATAAATTACTTCATCGTTTAATGTAAGATCAATCCCTGTTGAATGTTCTTTCATGGACACAGGATAAATGTCATTTGAAGAAGATTCACCAAATCTAATAAATTCAATGTGATTAGCATTAGGCAATGTGTGAATTCTTTCTTTTAAAAGTGGTTCATCCCCATTGTAGATAAGTAGCCCTTGTTCCTTTAAGTTCATTACTATTTCCAGCTTTGCATCTGCAATTGCTTCTCTTAAACCTAATGTTTGTATGTGCGATTGTCCAATCATTGTGATAACAGCTAAATTTGGCTCAGCAATTTCTGACAAACGTTGAATTTGCCCATGTTCACTCATCCCCATTTCTAATACTACTATTTCACAATCCTCTTCAATCTCTAGAATTGTTAACGGTAAACCGATTTGGCTATTCAAACTTCCTTGTGTTTTATGAACCTTGTAAGTTGTACCGAGTACAGAGTTAATTAAATCTTTTGTTGTTGTCTTTCCGTTACTTCCTGTAACACCAATTACATCAACAGACAGTTGCTTTCTGTAAGAACGTGCTAAGTGTTGCAAAGCTATCAACGTATCTCCATTGCTGATCACCTCTTATCTAATTTGGTCAATAAACCCTTTAAAAGTTCCATCCATATTTAAGCGAATTCAAAGTTTTAAAACAACTATTTAATTATGTTCTTTACTTTTTTGCAAACGAATTCGGCATCATTTTTGTGTCTAAAATTAAGTAGAAGATTATCCAGGAAATTCTCAATAAAACAATTAACAGTATAATTAAACATTTCAATTGATATATTCAATTCCAATAGGATGAATATAAGTGATTCCTTCCGTAGAATACGTCGATTCATTATTCCATGCTACCTCTATGTTACCGTTAACCCTTCTGAAAAATATATTGGGTAAAAAAGATCCACCATATATAAATTACTAAAAACAAAACTAGTTTCTCCCATGTTCTTTTGGTTACTCCTTACTGCATTATTAATATTATGTAGTAAACTATCTTCTTTATTTTGCGATTTTATTATTTTCTATTTAAAATTCAATTCCATGAATATTACCATCCATAAACTTAGTACTCTCTGCATGGCGCATATTAACCCACTCAGTAACCCTTGCCTTGCTTTGTTGCCAATGCACCGTTTCTAGCTACTTCAACACCTTTGAAGGTAGCTGTTACGTCATCTGCACCCTCGGCCATTTTTCCGCCGTGCTGATACATTTTGTCATTTCCGTATTTCTCCACTTTTAGGCCTGCTAGTTTTACGCAGTCAAAGGTAATATTTTTGCCGTCTCGCAATGATTGTACTATATTTAAATGAAAAGTAGTTTCTTCACTTCATCTTTTTGCTTATACTCCTAGGTTAATTATTATTTTAATCCTGTTTACAATTCTGCTCTACGGCCGTCATACACTGTACATAGCTGTTACAAGCCATAAAAATCACTATAAAAATTTAACACTTGGTGCATTTATAAAATTGTAATGAACCCTTTAAATGCTATGCTTAAACGCAAAAAAGCACTCGTTATCTAATAGATAATGAAGTGCTTTAAGTTCATCTGTTTTTAAGTAGCATTAAATTTGTAAGTTTTATTATAACAGTATGACACCTTTATGCCATGACAACTACTACGTTAAAACTTACAAGCTTGTACGAATTCATTAGTTTTAAGTCCATTCCATATCTTTTCAATAAAATGTCATCTCGCCTAATTCTCACGCTTTTCTTTCTAGCCCAGTTGTAAAAATAAAAAAGTCAATAGCCACTACGTTCTCCTAACGTCGCTATTGACTTCCTTTATTGAGCATATACCTTTGCCAGTGTTTAGGTAACCCACAAAATAGGCACATTTCTCAACTTATTTTTCTATTTCTAGTATCAAGCCTTCCAAATTCAAAACATCTTTATTATTTTGACTAATGTTCATGCGAAAAGTTTTAAATAAATTTGCAAGAACATGAACGATCACCGTAACACATTGGGTTTTTACAATTGTACATGGCCAAAAATAGCACATTCTAGATAGCTATGCAATCTTGATAATAACTTATAAGGAAACCTTGACCGGAGTCAAGGTTAAAGACGTATAATCTTAGGTCTATCTATAATACTTGATACACCTTTCTTGAAAAGGGATTCTATCATCGAGCAGCACTTCTTCTTGCAGCAATTTTGTTATATTCTCTATTTTTACAATGAATAGTGCGAAGAAGTCGCCCGAATTTGGATATGAAAATAGTCCATACCCCTTTGGTGACAGTATTTTGTTGGCCTCCTTGATCTTTTCAGGTAAAAATTCATAATTAAATGCTTCTAGTTTCTCGAGTTCTTCTTGTGTTGCTAATTCAATTTGGTGGGCAAATTCGTAATCAAGAATAAAATTGACAATTTCTTGGTATTGCTCACCTTTATAGTCAACGTATAAAAACTGTTTCGTCGTCAATCCATATTTTAATAGGTCTTCATGTAAGTCATAACTTCCTTGTTCCTTCAAAAACGTTTCCAAATCCTTGCTATCAGGAAATATAATCTGCGCTATCCCTTGATCAGGCATATTAGCTTCCTCCCTTTTATTGAAATAATTCTCCATGCTTGTTAGGAATATATTCTGGGTAGTTTTTACGATAAAATTGATCGATCATCTGAAGCACGGGATCCCATTCTGGGTATGGCTCACGTTCTCCAAATACCATTTTCGCTTCTGGAGTATTCATCAGGAAATTATCGATTTGAGTAGGTACTGGCAACCCTAGTTGTTTCCTTACATAGATCAAGAATAAGATTTCAAAAGGATAAAATCCGAATCCGAAATCACCAAATTCACCTAGCTGTCCGATTTCAGAAGCTAATGCAGAATGATACTGAGACATGATCGAAATTAGATGTTCTATTTCTTCTAAATCACCAGTCGACCAACGTCCCAGCACTTCATCATAAATGTTCAGGTCTTCAGGGATTAAATCGCACCGTAGTTCAGCTTCCTTAAACTTATTTATCACGGCTAGATGCAATTTTTCATTCGTTCCCCTGATGGTTTTATTTTTATACTGCAAGTACAGCTCTAGCAAAAACCAAATATGTCTATCCTCTTCATTGGCATCCATTAAATGTCCACCGAAGTGATGAGCCATAAAATCATATAATATATTTTCTTCTTTCTCCCATCCATACACTGCAAAATGAACTAATGTGAAGACGACTTCGCTAAACGAATATTCCAACATCATCCCAGGATACCTGATTGTATAGAGATTCTGTCCCATGCACTGGTAAAATAAGACCTTCTGCATGTTCTTTAATCCTTCTACATTGTTTCCACCGCTGATCAATACATCACTTTTCCATAGTGACAAGTGATATGAAGAAATTGGGCTTAGATTTATTAATAGTATGTGATCTTTCTCTGTTTCATTTTGCTCAACGATTTCCTCAATCTCTCTTCTACTAACATTATATTCATCTTTAACATCTTCAAATTTGATTCCATCCACAAAATTTTTGCTATATCTTTTAAAAGCCATTTCTAACTTTTTTTGGTTTATCATTGTATCCTCCCTATGAATTAATCTATTTTCTTATTCCAGTCCTTTACCTGTAACTCATCAACGCCGAATCCAATATCAGTGATCTTGATATCTGTTTCAACTCTAATAAAATCGAATTGTAGACCAGGATTCTTCTTCCTCAGTTCCGCTAAGTTACCTCTGAAACTGGCATACCTAGGATCTTTGCTTTTAACCATGTCTTGGAAGTACGTATCTCCACCCTTTTTCTGTTTATCCGAGTAACTAAAACTAGCGGAATCTGATGCCTTCGATTCAATAATCGTTAACTTTGGCGGCGGCCCTTCCGATAGGAACGCTGCATCTATGCCGTTTCCCCCCACTTGGAATAGATCGGAAACGTCTTTACCTAAATTATTTTGTCTAGCTAAGATTTTTGTCACTTCTTCCCCAAAATCACCTTTATCATAAGAGAAACATTTAGAATTATCGATTTTTTTCATACTCCTTTGCAACCTCCAAGTCATAATGATCACTAATAACATCTTTCGTATCCAACTTGTTGTCCAATTTATTTCTTTCTTGCGTTAATCTTTTGACTTCTTTGTCATTTTCCTCTTTTTTCAATCTATTTATTTCTTTATCTAACTTTTTAATTTCTTTTGAGATACTGTCTGAAATATTACTGCCAGGGCCACCTTTACTCGTACCCTATGTTGTAATCTTAAACTCTCACAATAAAAAAGCAAACCATGTAAAACCTTATTAAACTACTTCTTTTTCTTTCCACCTCAAAAATACATTCTTTTTCATTCATTTGTCTTATGTGCTTTTGTATTTTCAGTTTTAGAACCATGAGCTTTATCACCCGCTTATGTTACTTTACTAACACAAGCTCCTAACATATATTTTCACAATAATAATTATTAAACCCAATTCATAGCATTTAATTTTTTTAAATTAAACTTCGTTAGACAAAGCATCATCATAATCCTGTAATTCTCCCATAATTTCTTTTAATCGGTCAATATTATTAATAAATTCGTCGTAAGAAATTTCTTGATAATTAAAAATCCCTTCGCCATATTCATCACTGGCAAATATTTTTACTTCTGCACCTAACTTCAACAAATTATCAACTAACCCTTTTAAATTCTCCATATCATCAATATCATTCGCATCCGTTTCGGCAAAAAAATCTTTGTTTTCAATTTTATTTTTTATTTCTGTAACTCCTAAACCAGTATACTTCCTTAAGGATACTGCATATTTATTAAATGGACCATTAGGGCTTATTTTAATTGCTATTTTACTCATCTATTATTCTCCTTTCCATTAAAATTCTTCTAAATAATTTAGATGAACAGTTCTTTTATGTATGATGCTTACTGACCTACGCTGAACCACTACTAATATATCGTTTCCAGCTGGTTCATACCCCTTAAAGGAAGGTAATACACGGCTCCCACCCTCGGCCATTTTTCCGCCAAGCTGATACATCTTGTATTTTCCATATATTGAAACAAATTGCATTTTTAAATCAATTAAATAGTATGTACGATAGAAATAACCTTCAAGATTAATTTTTCCGTTTGCATATAAAAAAATAGCAGAGATTTCTAGTATTTATCTCTACTGTTTTTTTCCGTTAACTTCCAAAACGAACTAATCTTTTATGTGTAATAGTGATATTTAAATTGCAGCGTCTTGGTATCCTACCCTAGCTACTTCTTCATTTATTAGACGAATGCCTACCCCATTTTCCATGTCCCATGTACAGTCAAATGTTAGTCCAATATATCTGCCTTCAAAGCGTCTAGCAGATAGGACATAAATCCCCACAAGCCTGATCTTTTCAAGAAGTTGATCAATCGTTTCAATTAAAGGATAATTTTCATTATATGAAACATCATACCCAAGCTCATGTCGTTTTTGTTTGTAATAATATAGAATTGGTTGCAAAATACTTTGTTGAAGATGTCCCCAATTTTGTATTAAAGAATTATACGAAGCATACTGTTTTTCACTAAATTCTCCATCTTCTTCACCATCTATCATCAAAGCAATATCGGCTTCTTTTCCACAAAACTCAATGGTAGTATCTCTACTCCAGACATAATCATATTCAAGCTCACCAAAAACTGTATCATTTATTTTCATTTTGAATTTCTCCCTTTCTATTTATTGACAAATCCTCCTAACTTAAACGCTCCTGCATTTATCTCTCCTATGCCGCCAAGATGCCCAAATTTGCCATTTATTTCTGATGGTACAAGTTGGATAGTCTTCACATCATTTAATTCATGCCACGTAAACCTGTATTCTTCTCGATAATCTGCAATGTCTCCTGCTTTAATTTTCCCAGAAGTCATTCCAAACTTGCTTACCAACTCTGGTGAATTGTTAAGTTGTTCAGCCAACTTTTGATCTGCTTGTTTAAAATTAATAGTTCTAGCTTTTGTTCCGTTCTTGCCGGTCTTGCTAACATGTATTCAATCTCAATTTGCGCTTTTGCTACAGGTGAAAAATCAGGAACTCCATTTTTATACTCAATTCCATTAATACCAGCCTCATTTAAGATTTTCTGTAACGTAGGATCTGGTGGTGGTTTTAGGGTACATAAAGACTCACCTCTAGCCCCTTCAAAAACGACATTTGAATTCGTTTCTGCGGGTGTTTGCTTGAATCTTGAATCATATGTACTAGCAAATTCCTCTTGCTTGAAGGCTGGTGGAATATCAGCATCTCTATTACCGGTACCCTTACCAAAAAACTTCTCACCAGTATCCTTCATATACTGATACGCATCTTTCAGCAGGTTCTTTCCTCCACTAGGAATCTTGCCTGCACCTTCCATTACAGGAATAGGGCCTCCACCAAATTTCGGCACATACTCTCCCATTTTTTTCAGCCCATAACGGAATGCCTTACCAGCTTCTATAAAATCGTTTTTAACTTTCGTTTTTCCTTTATTCCACAGGTCTCCTACTTTATCAACCAGACTTTTCGTTTTAGAAGCAACGAAAGATACGCCTTTTTCTATTGCTCCTATGACCATTTTTCCGCCATACTTAATTCCTTTTCCAGCAAGGCTTGCGGCTTTTCCAATTGGTACAAAGTTTAGTAGCGTCCAGCCTGCCGCAATGAGTCTTTCTTTTATGGATAGCTCTTTACCTGTACATGGATATGTACCTGTAACTGCTCTGATATCATCATTTACACTGATAAATCCCGCTGCTTAATAGAAGCTTTTAACAATGTTTCTTAGTTGTCATAGATGGCTTAAATCTCTTTCTATTAATTAGATTTTTTCCACTTCAATAAAAAAACTGGAAGATTATTCACATCTTCCAGTTCAAATCGTATAGATAAATTCTCCTATAAATAACACTATAAAAAGAATTAAATCATCTCTACATTTCTATTTCCTCAGACTCTAGCAAAATTAGCAATTCCAATTATAAATTTCAATAATTTATTCTTTGGTTATATCCACCTTTATACGGTAGCTCATTTTCAAAATCACATGAGGCAACTACTTGATAACCCTCTTCCCACAAAAACACAAGCAATTTTTTGATTTCTTTTTTATAATCGCTGCTTTTATTATAATCAGATGTATCAATATCTAAAAAATATGGAAAGTAAAGAAAGCCATCTGGAAATTCTTTCGATTTTTCTTCATCAAATTCTTTATTTTTTATAACATCAACACTGAAATAATCACCTTCTATAGAAAAAAATTTATCATGTGCCAAATGTAAACAAACAGAAATTTTTTCAGTTAACTCTTCAATTGATTGAATAGTATTTATAAAAACTTTACAATATAAATCTTCCAACCTATACTCCTCCTTATTTAATAGGTATATATGGTGGATTATCAAATTTTCCACGCTCTAAAATTATAGAGACATCAGCCTCTATCCCTAATAAATTTTCTATTTCTTTTCGGAGTCCTCTCAATTTAGCTTCACCCGCTTGAATTTTTCCAGTCTCTAAAGCATGAAGCATAGTTCTTTCTTTTGCGGATCCTGGATTTGGAGTTCCAAAATATTTTTTTACAAGTCCTTCAAATTGCTCTTCACTTACACGGACACCTATATCAATATCTGATGTTAATTTTGCAGTTCCTCCCGCTCTACTACCTTGTACAAATATATCATCACTTATGTTTCCTAATTCACTCTTTAATAAGTTACTCATATTGGAAAACTGTTCTTCTGTTAATCCCTGAGGAATTTTTAAACCGTTAGCTCCCTTACCAACATTCTTCTCACCACTACCAAAAACCTTCTCCCCAGTCTCCTTCATATACTGATACGCATCTTGCAGCAGGTTCTTTCCTCCACTAGGAATCTTGCCTGCACTTTCCATTACAGGAATAGGGCCTCCACCAAATTTCGGCACATACTCTCCCAATTTTTTCATCGCATAACGGAATGCCTTATCTGCTTCTATAAAATCGTTTTTAACTTTCGTTTTTCCTTTATTCCACAGATCCCCCTACTTTATCAGCAAGACTTTTCGTTTTAGAAGCAACGAAAGATACACCTTCTTTTACTTTACTTGGTACTTTCTTCGCTACATCAAGAAGGGCTTTTCCACCTTTCTCTATTACTCCTACGACCATCTTTCCGCCATACTTAATTGCTTTTCCAGCAAGGCTCGCGGCTTTTCCAATTGGTACAAAATTTAGTAGCGTCCACCCTGCCGCAATGAGTCTTTCTTTTGTGGATAGCTCTTTGCCAGTGACGGGATTTTCACCTAAAAATACCCTGATACTATCGTTTATATAGAAAAAGTCAGTTTCTATCTGAAATTCCCAAACAAATTCTCATCGTTTTTCTAAATAACTTACATTTCCTTTTTTAATTATATCTATTTTCAGTTCAATAAAAAACTGGAAGACTATTTACATCTTCCAGTTCAGATCGTATAGACAAAAGCTTCATTAAATAACGTTGTAAAGTGGATATGTTTCTTTACCGGTAATCGAGAAACTCACAAAATAGCAATGTCTTTGTATATACTCTCGAACACACCTAGCTTAACATGCCCGTCTTTTGCTTTAACATTTAATCTTGTTTTTCTAAAAGATTATTTCTTCACCCTCGGAATCTAGCAAAATAGACTACTTTTTAGAAAATCAACTCCGCTGGCTTTCTTGGGGCAGAAGTATATTTTTTATAAATAATTTTAATATAGGAAAAGTCAACAATGACAATTTTTCGCTGTTGACCCTTATAAAATATCAATTCAATGTTAAAAAATTATTCTACTGAGTATCAGCTTTATTGAACAATTCCTCCAATTTTATAATATCCTTATTATTTGGTTTATTGATTTCTTTCAGCTTTTGTATATAAATAAGCGATTTATTTAACACCTCATTTTCAAAAATTGTAAAATCAACTTCTTTATTTTGCCAATATGGATATGTCAAATCTGGCAACTTATTGGTGATTACAGGACCACCACTTTCTATTTTATTCGCTTTAACTTTACTTATATATATATTATTTTCCTCTTTCCTTAATTCTAACCAAGTTTCTGCTTTTTCTATGTCACTGATTAACACATAGTTATCATTTTTTAAAATTATCAATGCTTCTAAAAAATAATAAAACCACCAGTAAATTGATACTGCAAATTCATCTATTTCTTCTGGTAAAAACAAACCATATTCTTCCTCTTCAATAACAATTTGAAAATAGCCTTCTTCACCATTTAATTCTTCTTCACTCGAAGTTTCACTAAACACTTTGAAATTTATCTTAAACATTTTGCACTACCTCAATTATATTTATTTTGTCATTTTTCTTATTTCATCAACTGTAAATCTATGGTTTCCGTAAGCAGTTCCGAACCTTCCATCTGGATGTATAAAAACATTTATTTTTTCCCCAGCAATTTCATATTCAAACACATCACCTGCTTTCCCTTGAGATTTTAAATCATTATACGCTATTTCAGAATATTTATTGATTTCCTCTTTAGACCATTTAGGATTAAAAAAGCTGTCTCCCAACTTTTCAGCTAATTGTTTATCTGAAAGATACTTAGATTGCACTTTAATTGAATCAATATTGTGTTTATTCATATGTTTGATATTTTTTGAACTTAAAGGATATTTAATTTCTATTTTTGGAATAGCTCCACTGGCTTCCTTAACAACATCCTTCTCACCACTACCAAAAACCTTCTCCCCAGTCTCCTTCATAAACTGAATCACATCATCTTTCAGAGACTGCTTTCCTCCACTAGGAATCTTGCCTGCACCTTCCATTACAGGAATAGGGCCTCCACCAAATTTCGGCACATACTCTCCTATTTTTTTCAGCCCATAACGGAATGCCTTACCAGCTTCTATAAAATCGTTTTTAACTTTCGTTTTTCCTTTATTCCACAGATCCCCTATTTTATTACTTAGCCCTTTTGCTTTTGATGCCAAAAAAGATACGCCTTCATGTAGCTTACTTGATACTTTCTTCGCTCCATCAAGAATTGCGTTTCCAACTTTTTTCCCAACAAATTTAATTCCTTTTCCAACTTTTCCAATCGGAGTAATATTTAAAATCGTCCAGCCTGCCGCAATGAGTCTTTCTTTTGTAGATAGCTCTTTTCCAGTGCTAGGGTCTTTTCCTGTAACTGCTCTAATCGCATCGTTTACACCGAAAAATTCCGCTGCTTCATCTAACCCTTTTTCCCACCACGATTTTTCTTCTTTCTTTTTCTTTTTTGGTGTTTCTTTTGCCTTTTCTGCTTGTTTCTTTTTATATTCTTCATCTGCTTGACGAAACTTTTGGGCAATGCGCCGTAAATCTTTTTCTGTTTCTTGTAAGTTATGTATATACCTTTCCATTAGTTTCGTCGATCGCACATACTCCCCGTAAAAACGCTGACTCGTTGCTCCTTGCCACTGCATTTGAATACTGAACATCGCTTGATTAAGATCTTGTTGTACATTCTGGCTGTGTCTCTGCATTTTTGAGATGTTTTTGGCAATTTGTTCGAGTTGTTCGGGTTTGACTTTAATCTCCAAACCTTCTCCCACCTTCCTCTATTTTATACCAAAAAGAGCAGGAACTGCATCCATTATTACTTATACTTCTTTAGAAAAAATATCAAAAATACTACCATCACAAATGGCTTCGATTTCTTCCTTTACAAATAACTTTTGAAATGGTGTCCCTAGATTTAAAATCACATTCGCCTCTAAATCTACTGTCTGTAATAATTCAACAGCATTCATACAAACATACGGACATTCTTCTGGAATCACTGTTTCTAAATGCTTTAAATCTGAATAAAGCGGTAACATTAATCCTTCTTCCGTTTCAAAATAATGAATTTGTAATTGTGTATTATCTGTAGAAATCAAATTGCCGTCTTCATCTGTATTTGTATCCCCTTCTACAGAAGCGACAACGTATAAATTTGATTTTTGTAAAACATCGTAAAAATGCCCTCTTTTTTCTTCATTCTGCAATGCTTCTACTAGCGCCTCATCTAACGGACAAATTTCTAGTAAACTCATCCTCTTTCACCCCTTAATGAGAATAGATTCGCCATCTTACTTGAGATAAGATGGCGAACTCTATTTCCTTATTATTTTGTAGCACTTTTTATAGCTTTTATTCCTTCATCCGCTTGATTACGAATATCCTGAGGAATGAACTCATACTCTGTACGTGTTAAAAACTCAAAGTACATATATGCAGTGTTTAAGTCATTTCCTGTTAGTGCATGTTGCCCCGCCTTAATCATTGTCTGAGTAATTATTCTCATTGTCTCTTTACTTTGATCATTTGAATAACCATTTTTTATAGCCTCATTTGCATAAAAAACAGCTGTTGCTATATCTTTAACATTTGACGATTTAGCATAATTTTTGAAAGACTGATTAGCAACATTGAAGTCACTCAAATAATTAATAGCAGTTCGGATTGCATCTTGGAAACCAAGATCTTTTGCTCCAGGAGTTGTATAGATAATTTGGTATAATTTAGTAGCTTTTGTTGGATCTGATATTTCAATATTCCGTACCTTATTAATCAATTTATTTAAAATATTACTCATATCTCCCGCATCAGCAGTACCACGTTCATAAGCTTGTCCATAATAGTATAAAGCATTTAATTGACTTGCTTCATCATTCTTACTGTCCTCGTAAACCGCTAAGCTTAGGAGCTGAATTCCTTCTAGTTTTCGATTTGCATTTTTAATAACTTCATTGACTCTTCCATCCTCAACAATTGCTGGAGAAATGTCTTTCAAGTACGATATCAATTCTAAAGATGGTTGAACAGATTTTTTCGCTTCACTTTGCCAACCTGTCTTACCTTTTAAGCGTGTCCATTCTCCATTTGCTTGGTCCCAAAGTAAATTCGTACTATTTTGTAACTTCTCAAATGCACGAACATATTTATTTCCGTTACGAATAGAATTTGCCATATATGATACTGCATCATAATAATTTTTCTTTACTAATGCTTCATCAGCTTTTACTTCTAACATCGCAGGTAATGAAAGTTGTTTTGCTTGCTCTTTTTGCTCAGCAACTACATTTTTCACATTTAAGATAAAATGATAGTTTTGTATCGCTATTTCTGGGGAAGTTTCTTCAGAATTAGATTGCGCTAACAATTTCTCTACTGCATCCTTCTGCTGATCTTGTAATAATTTTTTCTCTGCCTCTTTTGTTTGATCAATATAATAATCTGCTAGTGTAATTGCTTCTTTCCATTTTCCTTCATTGATATACTGTGCAACTTGTTCAATAGCCCATTGTCCAGGAGTTTGTTTATCTTCTTGCTTCTTGTCTTCTTGACCACCTGGATTTTCTTCTTGTTTCTTACCTTCTTGACTACCTGACTTTTCTTCTTGTTTCTTACCTTCTTGACTACCTGACTTTTCTTTTTGTTTCTTATCTTCTTGACTACCTGACTTTTCTTCTTGTTTCTTTTCATTTTCAGATACTGTTTTTTGTTCTTGATCTTGGTTTAAATCTGGTACAGTTGGAATATCAACTTTATCTTGCACCATGTTCTTTAATTCATCTTCAAGCATCTGATTAAAAATAACTTGAACTCTATTGTAAGCATCTCTTTGCAAGTCTTCGTTTACTCCTTGTAATACAGAGGTTAATAAATAATATTTACTCAAAGCTGCATTTAAATCTTCCTTTTCTTCCTGAATCGCTACGTCGTAAATATCTTTAGACAACTTTTCTATTACATATTTCTTATTTTCTTTAAAACGGTCAAATTCTTGATCTTTAAAAGCAGGATCTTGTAATAAAGCAAGTTGGTTTCTTATATAGAATAACTTTTCATTATTTGAACTTCCCGCCTTCTCAAGTTGAGCGGAATCTGAAATACCCAATAGTAAAGATGCTTTTTTTGCATCATTTGGTAAGGCACCAACTTGAGAAAGAAGTTGTAGTTGATCACGATCATCTGTATTC
Source organism: Bacillus sp. UNC437CL72CviS29 (assembly GCF_000482345.1). Lineage (NCBI taxonomy): Bacteria > Bacillati > Bacillota > Bacilli > Caryophanales > Bacillaceae > Bacillus > Bacillus sp. UNC437CL72CviS29. Next base: position 30,617 of record NZ_AXVB01000027.1, read on the forward strand.
GTCATGCCATCAACTAATTTTATATGACCTTGTGCTTTATAAAACTCCCCAAAGAACACAGTACTATATTTATCTCCATTTGTCGTATACCATTCCACTAAAATATCACCCGTTTTTGGCGATACTGTTATCGTTGGGCGTGTAGGATCCGGATCCGGATCTGGTGGTACCACTGGTGGCTTTGGTGGTACCACTGGCGGCTCTGGTGGCTTTGGTGGTACCACTGGCGGCTCTGGCGGCTTTGGTGGTACCACTGGTGGATCTGGTACCACTGGCGGCTCTGGTACCACTGGTGGATCTACTGGCTTCCCCGGATCCACTGGCTTACCCGGATCCACTGGTGTACCGGGATCTACTGGCTTACTCAGATCTACTGGCTTATTCGGATCTACCACCGGCCCCCCCATATTAGTTGGTAAGTCAACCTTTGGTGGTGCTGGTGCATCAGATAATTTAAATTCCGGCTCTTTCTTATCAACTGCCACTTCGTTTGGATTATAGGTTACTGGTGTAATTGGTGATTTATTATTTCCAATTAGGTCTGCTAAGTTAAAATTTGGTTTTTCTCCTGGCTTTTCATCTTTTTTTGCTGGGTCACTAATTAAATTAGGAAACATAGATTGTAAACCGTTTCCACCGGTAATACGATCATCCTTTTTCTCTTCTGTATTACTTGCTAATTTTACTGCTTCTTTGTCAGCTTTATTGAAACCTTTATCATAAATAAGATATCCGGATGTACCTAATAAAGCTGCTGACATAATAGATATTGCTACTTTCTTACCTAAATTATTATTTTCTTCCATATCGCTTTTCTCCCCATTCCCCATCTTTATTGGATCCAGCCATTTGTTTTCATTTCTGCTAACTTTTCTTGTGCCGTTTGTACTTCAGCTTGGTTTTCATTAGCTTGTACAGTTTTTCTTAAGAATCGACTTGCTTCTTCATATTTCTTTTGCTTAATTTTAAACATTCCGTACGCAAAATTCACATGTGGGTCTTCATCATTTTGCGAATATGCTTCAGAGAAAAAACGTTCTGCTTCATTTCCTTGTCCTATTTTGTCGTATAAAATCCCTATATTAACAAGTGTATTTATGTCGCGCATACCGCTAGTTACAACCCCGTTATATGCCTTTAAGGCCTCCTGATATGCAGCATTACTCTTGCCACCATCACGTGTTTCATAAAACTGCCCCGCCTCGTAGTAAACGATTCCTAATTGATTTAATAACTCAATATTTTGGGGATTCTTTTGGATTGCATTTTGCAATACTTGTGATGCTTGCTGGTAGTTGCCTTCTTTTTTTGCACTATCAATTAAATTCGTCTTATTCCAAAGTACATATAGATTGGAAAGTTCAACTACATATGTAGTATTTTTGTCGTCTTGCTTAATAGCTTCTTTAAAGAATGCTTCAGCTTTATCTAATTGGACGGTTACAGTTGCTAACTGTCCTTTTAAATAAGAAACGATTGCCTTATCTTCGTCTGTATTTGTACTCATTTTAACGATTACATTTTCCGCCTTTTCAAACTCTTTCATTTTCATGTGACTAACGGCTAAGTCACGCATCGCATCTTTTTTATACATTTCAATTCCTTTTGCATTGTTTGCAAGTGCCTGTTCAAAATTCGGTACTGCTTCTTGGTATTTTCCAATCCGAAAGTTTGCTGTGGCTAATAAATATGCTGCTTCTTTATTGTCTTTATCAATTTCTCTATCTTTTATTAATTTAGTAAGATAGTCGATAGCGATTTTATTTTTTCCTTCCGCAACATAAACTGTCGCTAATTGAAGATGTGCTTCATCTTTTCCTTTTACTGCGATAGCATGGGTTACAGCTTCTTCTGCTAATTTATATTTTTTATCGTGATACGCTTGCTGTGCTTGTTCCATAAATTGTTGGTATTTTGAGTTCTTTGTGTAGAAATAATACGACAATGTCCCCCCAACAACTACAATTACAATGGACCCAACAATGAGTATACGCTTTTTATTTTTACCCCACCATTTTGAGAATGCAGATGGTTCTCTTTGTTCATGTGTTAATGTGAGCGGTTGATTCGACGCTTTGGCATTTAAAATTTCATCATCTATATCATATTCAACTTGTTTCTTTGTCTGTTTACGGTTTTGCAAAATGCTATTTGGAACTGTTGTAGCAGCTACTTCTTCAGTTACATTTGCCTCTTGTTGTTCTGTTATCTCTTCAATGATACTCTCAATTTCCTGTTTTAGCGCTTGATCAATGTTTGGAAATTGTACGATTCGTGAATAGACGAAACAAGCAAAATGTGCATTGTTTTCTCTCTCCAATTCAGTAGCTAATTCCAAATAACCATGTAGCACCCGTTTGTGATTCATTTCAGGTTCTTGACTCTCTATCGTCCGAATGATATAAGCTAGTTCTTGTTTTAGAGCAGTTGATGGATGTGATGAATTGAAAATCGTTTTATACTCAAATAACGCTGCTTGTTTAAAGCCTTTCTCTTCTAGTAATCTTGCAATTTCCAAACATTTCGATACAAAAAGAGACTGCTCTTCTTCTAGTTTTCTCTCCGCATCAATTTTAATCATATCTCTAACACTATTAAATGCATCGTACCATTGTGCAAAACTCGGACATCCTATGAAATTCTTACTATTCCATGCTTGATCAAATAACTGCGCAAGTTGCTCATTCCATTGATTACGTAATACCTGTTTAATCAATGTATATCGTTCACATTCTGTCTGCATTTCTTCCGTTTTAAAATAGCTAGCATCTGTCCATTTCTTATTTCGTACCTCTTCACTACACCAACCCAATATTTCACTTAGTAAAACGGCTCCAGCAAAGCGATCTGCTTCTTTTTGCCATACACCCCCCTTTAAAAATTGTGGCGCATAGCCTGCTGAACCTGCTGGTAACAGAGAAGGCCTTTTGCTTTTTGGACCATACATTTGCTCAACGTCAACAAGTTCAATATGATGTTGACCTTCAATTGGATTCTCACTTAAATAAGGAATTAATATGTTACTAGATGATAAATCATTATGTGCAATTTCATTCTCTTCCATTGTTTTTAACGTTGTAAGAAACGCCTCGGCAATCGAAAAACATTGTTGCTTTGATAAGAATTTTTGTTCTTGTAAAATATCTGCCCAGGTTGGTCCTTCGATCCACGGCATCACAATACTATTAGCAAGTTCTTCTGACTTCTCAATAGCTGCTGTGTGTTCCTCTTTCGTAACAATGTAACGTGAACATACTTTAAGCCCTACTAGATGAGAAAGCGGCTTTAAAAATGCCAGCTGGTGTTTTTCATCACGATAGCGTTCTTTAAAAACTTTTAATGCAATTCTTTCTGGACTATTTTCATGCTGGAGCTGGTATACAATCCCTTGTCTACCTTCTTGTCCATATGGCATTTCAATACCAATAACTGCTGGATGTTTTGTAAAGCTATAAACATCTGTATGAAAAGATATTTTTTCTCCTACTTCTGGTCGAAATCCCATTTTATCCCCTTACTCTCATATGACGATTTTTAAAGAAAAGACCAGGAACAATAGCTCCTGGCCTTTTGCAATTGTTCTACTATTAATATGAGTTATCCACGTTACGGAAGTTAGTAGCAATCTTTTTCAATTCATCAGAAATGTGTTGTAGAATTGGAATGTATTTGTTCATTTCTTGTTTAGCTTCATTAAAATTCGCATTGAATTTTGCTTGTGTTGACCCTGACCATTGACCATTTAAATTACCAATGTCATTTCCAAGGTTATTGATTTGTTGTTGTGCTTCACCTGCTGCTTTAATAAAGTTACCAGCAATTCGATCAAGTTCTTCAGGCGTAATTTTAATTTCCATCCTGTATTTCCCCTTTCAATCAATTAATATTGTAACAATTAGATTATAAACTATATTCACACAATATTTAAAGGGGTAATTTACAAAAAAATAGTATTTTTTTGTAAATTACCCAAGTTTTACACTCTTTTTGTCGATCCTATCCATTTTCTAGCAATCTTTTGCTTTAAATCTTGAAGCAAATGTAAAGGCGTAAAAGCACATTTTATTTTAATCTGCTTCCTGCGTACAAAATACCCTTCACCGCTACTTAGCTCTCGGTCCATTTCTACATGTGGTAGTTTTATATTAAAGAAATACAAGTCGTTATTTTGCGTAGTACCTAATAAGTAGCTAAAGCTTCTTTTTCTAATTTCTGCAAACCATTTTTCATGAGAGTAACTATTTACACTTGAAGTCGTAGCAGCCGTAATAAAATGAATTCCTTTATTTCTTCCGTTTTGGACAATTTGCTCAATTTTATTTTTCGCATCAAAATCAGCAGATAATAACGCCAATATTTGATCAATATCATCAATAACAATCATAATCCTCGAGTATGGAAGTTCTATTTTTTCATTTGGATTCAAAGGTGGTGTTACGACTTCTCTGCTATTTATTATTTCAAGTAACTCATCTAACAGTTCTTTTAATTGCATGTCATTAGTTATGCGCTTTTTAACATGAGGTAAGTCTCCTAAAGCCAAAATACCTGTTGTTCTTTCGCTTAAATCAATCATTATTAATTCAATTTCTTCAGGTGCATATTGATAGGTAAGAGAAAAAATCAGTGTTTGTAATAATGATGTCTTACCACCTTCAATTCTTCCACCAATAAAAATATTTGTCATTTCTTCTAATGAAAAGCTTTGTAAACGAATATCTTCTGTTTCAATACCAGCACAAATTTGTGAAGGTTCTGATTGCTCTAGCACTTCTTCAACGAACAACTCTTTTGGAACCATTGGAATTGCCTTTGCTTTCTCTCCATTCCAAGCTCTATCCATTTTTTGAATAATTGTTTTTAACTGCTGAGAATATTCTAATTCATTCTCCCCAATGAAAGGTAATGCTGCTTGGAATAATTCTGGCGGTTGTCCTTTTGCTAAACCACGACCAGATGGCACATCAATTAATGGGAAGTTCGGTCTTCCAACTAAGCTATAATATTCAGTTCTATCTTGTAATTCAAACGAAATTGCCATCGGAATGTTGTTACGAACACGGTCAAACATGTCGGTTGTTTGGTTGAGCGAAAAATAAAAATAAATACCATACGTACTTGATTCACGTAATAATTGCTCTAAAATTTCATTTTCCTTCTCATACTCACTTCGGAATCTAATATAACCATCTATCATGATGACAATAGCTGGAATCTTTGTTTCTACCATTCGGTTATACATCGCGAAAGATTTTGCTCCCATATCAGAAAAACATTCTTTTCGATATGTGACTTCCTTCTTCAAAAAGCTGAACAACCGTTTCATTTTTTCAATTTCGTCTTCTTGTACAATTCCACCCACATGTGGTAAATCTCTAAAGTCTAAAAACATGCGACCGAAATCAACCACATAGAAGTTTACTTCCTCTGGTGTATGAGACAATGCTAGAGACATAATAATTGTTTGTAACAAAGTCGTTTTCCCTGTACCTGGCATGCCATAAATATTTAAATGGCCCTCTTGTAAATCCAATTTCAAAGGATATTGCGCTTGGTTTGCGACATCATCAATCAATCCTACTGTTACCTGCAAATCTTCTTCTCTTTGTTTCCATAAATCCATGTTCCAATTCTCTATTTCATAGAATCGATTTAATAATAATTTCTCTGGTAAAGGCGCCAACCAAGGTCCTGGCAATGGTTTAATATTTTCTTTCTCAGATATTGTTTGTATATATCGAATAAATGCTTGTAATTGCTTTGGACTATTCGTCATAGATTTCGGTCGCTTTTTCACTTTTATTCGTTTACCCGAAAGCTTTACTTCTGTGAAATCAACGATCTCTACAACCTTTTCTTCATCTGGACTATATGGCGCTCCACTCCAAGCTGATTGGAAGAGTTCTAGTATCTCATTACTACCAACTTGTAAATATCCACGTCCAGGAACATTAATTTTAGATGCATCTGGAATTTTTAGCATTTCACGACTATCTGCGTCATCTTGTACGCGCAAACAAATGCGAAAACGAGAGTTACTCCAAATTTTATCGTTGACAACTCCAGATGGTTTCTGCGTTGCTAGTAATAAATGTACCCCTAACGTTCTACCTATTGCAGCGACGCTGATCAGTTCATCCATAAATTCTGGTTGTTCCTTTTTCATTTGGGCAAACTCATCAATAACAATAAATAAATGCGGCAATGGCTCTTTCTCACGCCAAGTTGTTTCATAGTATTCGTCAAGATGTTGGACATTTCCAGCTTGAATGAACAGTTTTTGTCTTCTTTCTAACTCCGCCTTCAATGAAATCCTTGCACGCTCTATTAAATTTGGATCTTCTAAGTTTGTAATCGATGCAATGATATGCGGTAACCCCGAAAATGTATTGGACATTCCCCCACCTTTATAGTCAATTAGCATAAATGCCATTTCATGAGGGTGATAAGTAACCGCTAAGGCTGCAATGATAGACTGAATAACTTCACTTTTCCCTGATCCTGTCGTACCAGCCATTAGTCCATGTGGTCCGTGTCCTTTTTTCTCAATTTTGTCATGGATATTTAAAAATACAGGTTTGCTTCCTTCCCTTACTCCAATTGGTACCGGCAATGAAGTTGGATAGCGATTTTCATTCCATCGATCTAAAACTTGTAATTCTTCCATTTTTTTCACTTGGAATAAATCTAAAAACGTTAATACTTTCGGTATGTTAGCTGCTGTAGAGCTTTTCATTCGAATCGGTGCGATACTACGAGCGCCTAATTCACAACGTTCAAACGAAAGACGATCCACTTTAAAACTAGCACGTGTTGTTCCACTATTTTCAGCCGAGTTTGAAAATGTTTCAACTAATTCACCGTTTTCTCCATTTAAGCTAATAACAATATCACATTCCATTGGCAATCGTTCTTTTTGTTCTGCAAATACGAATGTAGAAGCGCCCACACTTTCTCCTTCTCTGAGCAACATAGGAATAAGAGGATCATCTTCTAAAAATTCTCTTGCAGATAAGAAGAAAATATACATTGGAATTAATGGTACTTTCTCATCTGCTTGTGCTGAAGAATTATAGATTCGACGCATATTAAGCGGTGTAAACAATGATTCTGCTAACTTTTGAGCATTCTGTTCATTTTCCGCTAAAAAACGCATGCTTCGTTGCTCGTCCCATACATGTGGAAGCCACCTCATCCAATCCCATTGTTTTTTCTCTCTCTCATGATAAAACGCTGCTATTTTCACTTCATTTGGAGCATGATGCGTCATAATTTGTGTTGTTACAGTTCGAATAAAGTTCAATCTATCTTCTTTATTTCCAACTACACCAATTACATCATTTTTTTTCAGAGAGATTGAAATATGCCCATTAGGAATTGTTGTAAAGTCCCTTTTCACATTTTGGGCTTCTGTAACTAATGTATTTTCTTCATAACCCCTTTGTTCGGGAACTTTTAATTCAACTAAAAATGGTCTTGATCCTGTTCCAATACGAATATCTAAAAAGTCAGGACTTTCCGGAGTTCTTTCCCATAAATTACTTTCTCGATTTTCAATTCGTTGCACACTTTTTAACGGACTTGGATTTTGAGTAATCAAATACTTCGCTTGTTCAACCTTTAATGTATCTAACTCTACTCGGTGTTTTTGAATTTGTTCTAAGTATCTTGTTTTCAATTGTTCAACCATTTGACGATGTTCTTTCCTATTACGTATATACCCCATTCCTGTAAATATATAGGATCCTAACATCGGGATACTAGAAATCATCATAAGCGGCAAGTAGCTTGAATTCATTTTCATCACTTTCATCATCACAAAGTATAATATAAATGTTAAAAGTGTCATCGCCGCTGGCAATATGATCGTTTCAATTGAAAACTTCGGTTCTTCCGGTATATTTGGCGGATCATGAATGACGATATTTCCAGTTGGTATATCTACTTTCATACGCGGAGAGCGCTGAAAATATGGTGATTTCTGCACAAAACATTTCTCCTTCCTCTTTCACAAAACATTCTATTCAATCATTTTCCATACATAACCTTCATCTTCATCAGAAGGCACATCAGGTATGACAGATTCGTTATGTTGCTCTTTGGCTGGTAACATCTCAAAAGAAGGAATGATTGCTCCTTTTTTATGCAACATAATATATTGACCATCCCAGACATCATTATCTCGCAAAGTCGCATCATTACGAATAGAATGCCAATCTTCTTTATCCTTTGCTGCTCGAATTTCATAGATTCCACTTAATGTTTCATCTATCTTTTCATGATGTAAAATCGCTTCAATAATTTGTTCCGCTTTTACATCATTGGGAATCGCAATATCTATTTCTTCATTTGACTGCTTTATGTACGTCACAATAATTTCTTCCAACTTTATTCACCTTTTTCCTCATGTTCTTACCAAGAAATATCAAGGAATGAAATATCATCACTTGTCGGAGAGCTCTGTGCCCGTTTGATTTCCTCTGTTACTTCTTCAAAATTATAATGAAGGAGTGGCATCAAACCATCCGAATGTATAACAAGCCGATTTGCTTCTTTTCTGGCTAAGGTTTTCGAAATAACTTTCAACTCCCCACCAAGTATTCCGCGATGAGTAGACCATCTATTTTCTGCATTTCTCTCATACTCTATCAAATCAAGACACTTCTTATCCTCTTGAAATAAATGCAAGAATGAATCCCCATGTGCAACTACCATGATATTCACTTCATTTCGATTTGGAATTACTTCAATTGTTCCACCAATAAACATGGATTCACTGCCGTGGTTTCGTTTTTCTTCCAATACATCCCGGAGTAACCAAGGGGTATCTTGTGGCAACCGAAACGCTTCCACTTTTTCTATCGCTTCTTTCTTCCACTCTTGTAAACTCTTGTCTAAAATAGTGGAAAAATCTTGTTTCTTATCCAAATAAGCTTCAAATAACTCTAATAATTTTGTCCCAAGAAATTCGGCTGCGATTTCTCCATGAAAAGACATACCAACACCATCACATAGTACAAATATAAAACGATTTCCACTTACTTGGAACGCTAAAAAATCCTGTCCGGTTTCATTTAACTCTTGTGTTTCCTTCGCTCTAAAATAGCTATAACGATATGTAAAATATTCCGTGCTCTGCTTCTGCAACAGCGTTTCTTTCACTTGCGGCAAAGTATGTATCACCTTCCCTTCCACCTCCTATCGAACTGGCGTAGCAGCGGACATTTGAAACCCAAGTGATACTAAATCAGCATTCGTACCAGGCAGCATCATAAGTGCTCCATCCGCAATATGAAATCCATGTTCAATCATCATTTCACGATAACTTTCAGGAATAGGTGAGGAAAGACGCTGGAGCTTTGCACCATATTCGTCCGAAATGTTTGTATCTGGCATAATGCCTTTCCATTGTTTAATATTTGAAATCGGTTCTTGTATCATTTCATCTGAAATAAATATATTTTCAACGAGCACCTTCCCATCTGGTACTGACATATTCATAATCCGTTGTACGATTGATTCCGGATCTTCACCTGTTGATGCTCCATCTGTCATATGACAAACAACGGGAGCTGGTCCTTCTTGCAAGTTTGGTAATTCATTTTGCAATAATTTTTCTACTACTGAAAAAGCTTTTGCTGTATCTGTTAAACGATGCGTTTGGATTTTTTCTAACGGACGTAATCTCGCGACTTCATCAATTGTTTTTACGCCTCCTAATAAATCAAAGACATGATCGCTATACGCTAAAATAGATAGACGATATCTCGGCAACAAACGACTACCTTTCGTAGAACGAAACACCATTTGGCGAATTGCTAAAGAAAGAGCATCTGTCACAATATCAATACGTCGCTTCTCCTCTCCTCCTGCATCCATCATCTGATTCATTGATGCACTCACATCAAGTAGGTAAATAATATACGCTGGTGTTTGCTGTGTTGCTTGTGTTTGATATAACATTTTCCATACCCTTTCTCACAAAAAATTATACAAGTATTCTCTATATTCATAGTTTATTATAACGTATGAATTTTCTATTTCTCAATGCATAATAGAATTTTTTTCCTATTATTTATCAATATAATAATTTATGATTAAAAGAATACATCTTCAATAGACAAATGTTATTTTTCATTCTCAACTTCTTTCTCAAATACAATAAAAACTCTCCATTATATGAAGAGTTTTTATTATAGTTATGGCACAAGACGCGTACAATCTCTCGGAAATGCGCTCGCTTCTCGCACATTTGATAATTCTAAAAATTTATATACAAGCCTTTCTAATCCAATTCCAAATCCACCATGCGGCGGACAGCCATACCGGAATGTATCGATATATGACTGGAATTTTTCATGATGTAATCCTTTTTCTTTAAATGAAGCAAGTAACATATCATACTCATGAATTCGCTGCGCACCTGATGTAATTTCTAATCCTTTATACAATAAGTCAAAAGAATCCGTAACAGCCTGATTTTCTTTATTCGGCATCGTGTACATCGGTCTCGCTTCTTTCGGATAATGTGTAATAAAGACAAAATCACTTCCGTACCTTTCTTTCACATATTTTCCAAGTAGTTTTTCCCCTTCTGTATCTAAATCACCTGCTGGTGAGTCTTTTCGATACTTTGTTTTTAACATACGCCGCGCTTCTGTAAGTGTAATCTTTGGAATCTCTGTAATGATTGGAACCGTAACTTGTAAGAGCGATAATTCCTTTTCACATTTCCGGCCTACTTGTTCAAACATATAGCGTAAAACATCTGCCTCTAATGCCATTACCTCATGAAAATCATGAATAAACCCAAGTTCTACGTCTAAAGAAATATATTCATTCAAATGACGGGAAGAGTTGTGATGCTCTGCTCGATAAACAGGAGCGATTTCAAAAACACGTTCCAAACCACCTGCTACCATCATTTGTTTATAAAACTGTGGAGATTGCGCTAAATACGCTTCTTTTTGAAAATAAGGGAGTTTAAAAACATTCGCTCCCCCTTCCGCTCCTTGTGAAACGATTTTCGGCGTAAATATACGTGTGAAATCGTTCTCTAGTAAAAATTCACTAAATGCCTGTACGAGCGTAGATTGAATCGTAAAAATAGCCTGTATCCGTTCATGCCGAAGCGATATAACACGCTCATTCAACATTTGATCTAAACCAACTTGCAGTTTTCTTTTATTCACTTCAAAAGGAAGTGTTTCAGAAGTATTTAACACCTTTACTTCTTCTACAAGCAATTCGAAACCTAATTCTGTTTTTGTAGTTTCCACAAGTTCGCCAATAATTTGAACAACACTTTCTACATCTACTTTATATCCGGCCAAGTCTTTTTCTAATACACATTGAATAACACCTGTTCGATCACGTAACAATAAAAAACTGATATTCCCTAAATGACGAATTTTTTTCACCCAACCTTGTAGTAAAACTACCTTTTTACTACATGTTTTGCATTCACGAACGAGTGACCGCTTCATTGTTTGACCCATTACTTTCCCCTCCTATATTCTCATATTTATTTACATTATTGTTGTCATCGTCATCATCCACAGCCACTCACCTCCTTTCAAAAAACACAAAAATCCGCCCCTATAAATAGGGACGGATTTTTCCGCGGTACCACCCAAATTGTCATACTGACCATCTTAAACCTGATAACGGTAGGTACCGTTTGTTTTTACTAATCATCACGTTCAAAACAACGCTCACAGGTGTCTTTCCATCATGCGGTATCGCAATCTTCCCAGCAATCGATTGCTCTCTGGAGACCCTTGCATCATGTACTTTTCCTGTTCATCGCTTTTTATATTTACAGAGTATTCTATTCCTTTAAAAGAGAAAATGCAAGGTGTTTTTTTATTATTTTCTGAATTTAATTCTAAATTCATTCCCCGTGATCCTTTTCCTATATTCCCTTTTATGAAAAAATATCCGTACTTGATCTTTTGGATACATTCATTCAAATTCTTGTAATTTTTTTAGATCATGAATCCCATTCTTCTCAAAAAACTCTTATTTCACTACATAACAATTTGTTTTTCACACATATTATTAGTAAATTTCTCCTGGAGGTCTATACATGAAAAAAACAGTCAGTTCCTTACTCTTGCTATTATGCCTGATTACTACAAATCAAGTGTACGCCTATTCCCCACAATCACTACCCAGCTCACAGAATTCAAAACAATGGAAAGTCAATATTGATGAAGTAAAGAAAACCGAAAAAGGCATGTTACAATCTAAAAAAGGTGTTTTTCACACCTATCACTTCTCCGTACAAAACATCGGAAAAACTGAAGTTTATAATGTTCGAGTAGAAGTATTTCGAAATGAACCAAAAACAGAGACAAAATATGAACTGTTTTCTTTAAAAGAAGCTCGATTAGCAAGTGGGAAAACAGGATTTGAACATGCGAATTTTCCTGTTTCCGTAAAAGCAGATAAAGTAGATGTCATGATTACATGGCAAGAGCATCCTTTCCGTACAATGCGAAGTGGTCAGAAAGTGGAAGGGAGAAAGTTTAAAGAGCATTTTGTTTTTAAGGAATCTCAAAAATGAAATTCCTCTATAAGAATAGAAAAATTCTTTGTAATAATCTTTAAAATACATTGCGTTGTTCTTTCTAAACAATATTAGGAGCGAATAACGCTTTTTTTATTTCATTCTTTTTCCTTTCAAAAACTTTACCTATCTTTCAGCTACCATTCTAGCTTCTTCAACTGGCCTTAATACAGAATATTCAATTTAGCAAGCAGGAAAAAACTCAACCAATCTCTAATAACCAGTGTGGAATGAAAAATACTGATTAAAATTCACCTAATAAATGGAGGTTGAAAATTATGACTCATACCAACTATGCACTAACAACAGGCAAAACAGAACGAGCGATTATCATTGGGGGTGGTATTGGAGGGCTACTAACTGCAAGAGTACTTTCGACCTACTATAAAGAAGTGCTTATAGTCGATAAAGATACTTTTCCAGAAAGACCTGACAACCGTTCTGGTACTCCACAAGCCTTTCATCCACATCGTTTTACCCAGCGTGGTAAATTAATTACTGACCGACTCTTCCCAGGATATGAAAATGACTTAGTAGCACAAGGTGCACCCTCAGTACTAAACAAAACCATCCACAACATGAACCAATATGGCACGATAGAAATGCAATATCCACGAAATGATGTTAAATTCAGTAGGGCTTTGCTTGAATGGACGCTTCGTAAACAAGTACAAAAAATTTCTAATGTTAGTTTTCTCACAAATCATAACGTAATGGATTTATTAATGACAATTGATCGAACAGTTGTTACAGGAGTCAAAGTCTCAGAACGTGGAAAATCTGAACAAGAACGTTCACTGCATGCTGATTTGATAATTGACACGAGTGGTCGCTCCTCTAAACTCGTGAATTGGCTTCAAAATTACGGCTATGATGTACCGGAATCAGATCGTTTGAAAGTCTCTCTTGGATATAGTACCCGCCGCTATAAGGTTCCTTCCCATCTCCAACATCTCACAGAAAAATGGGACACAATTAACATTGCAGGGCAGCCCACTAAAGAAACTTTTACAGGTGTCTTTTCCTTTATTGAAAATAATATAGCCGAGGTGCTAATCTATCGTCCTGGTGGGCATTATCCTCCTACAAATGCCGGAGAATTTGAACAGACTATTACCCAGCTCCCAAGTCCGATAATCGGCGAGATTTTGTACGATTTTGAACCAATATGCTCCCCTCGAAGTTATCGTGTTCCAGAACTGTTTCGTCATCACTTTGAACAAATGGAGCGATGGCCCTCTGGATTGTTAGTCTTAGGTGACGCATTCTGTATTTACGATCCTATTTTTGGCCAAGGCATGACCGTTGCTGCAATTGAAGTAGAAGTGCTCGAGTCTTGCTTGCAAGAACAACAACATAACCCTACCCCTCATTTCGAACAAAGGGTTCTCAAAAAAATGCAAGATGTAATCGAACCAGCTTGGTGGCTCAATTGTGCTACTGATTTACAGTGGAAAGGTGTCGAATATGTGAGTTCACAGCAATTGAAAGGCATCTCTTTTGGCCAAAGATATATGGATTTATTTCTTAAATATGCAACAACGAAGCGTGATTTCAAACTATACGGAATGTATTGGTCAGTAAACTCATTAGCAGTCTCACCGTGTACTATATTTGATCCACAACTAGTTAAGACCATTCTCACTTCATCTAACGAAGGGAAACGCTTCCTTGATGAACTTTTACTCGCCTATGGTCAATCATTAGATAAAGTATTAAATCAGATTATACCTAATTTCTCTCAGACAGCCTTTGCATCAGTAAATCAATAAATCTGGAAAACTCCTAGATGAATAGATAGGTAATTTTTGATAGTAAATACAAGTAATAAAGAAACCCCGGCATAATCGGTGTTATATCAGGGGTTCTTTATTATTCATTCATATTCTTAATTCGTACTAATTCCTCGTGCTGCCCAAATCCGATCAATTTCCGCTGCATGTTGTCCTCCGTAAAGTAGTGCATCTGCTTGCTTTATTGCTTTTGCACCATCACGGAATGTCGCATTTGGAGTAAGTGACCAATGGGACTGCAAAATGATTTTTGTTGTTACATCACGACCAAAAGCTTGCGCCATTTCATATTCACCTTGTGCCCAAATTTCTCCATCCGCATGTACTTCGTTCTCAATATCCCTTGGATACACTTTGTTATTGTCTAATCGTCGTAAACATGTTGGATTAGAGCTGGAATAAGAAGTCCCATCCCATTCTCCTACACATGCTTTTCCATATCCTGTAGTTGATGTAGCATCCTCATAAGTTGCACCTAAGAAATCTCCAAATCCTTCTCCCATTGCCCCGCCTTCTGCAGAATTTCCGAACCCTGGAACTTGATTATCTTGAATCGAATGCCCATACTCATGTGCAATAATTCCTGCATCCTCTGCATCATCTACCCCACCAGTTCCGAATGTTAAAGCTTTTGTTGACGGAGAGTAGAAAGAATTATCATCTCTCGTTCCGTTCACATTTACTTTAATAGAGCGATTATTAATATTATTAAAACCTATTTGTTGGATGTAACGTTGTAAAGTATCGATATGATAATACGCCATTACATCTTCAAAACTATCATTTGAACGTGTGTAATTAAATTGAAGGGTTGAAGATTTTGTTTTTGCCTTTGAAGAAATAGTCACGTAATCTCCAACTAAAAATCCCGTCCCATTTAAACCTTTTAAAGTAACTGTTTTTAATTGATTATTTAATGCTGTGGAATCTGCATCATTATTATCCTTTAAACCAGTTAAGCTGCCACTTGATACGACAGGATTAGGCATAAACACTTTCCCTGTCCCTTCCGCCTTCCGGTTTATATCAACCTTTTTAATTAACTTTCCACTCTCAGCATCAATGACTGTTTCCCACGCACCAAATGGTTGATTGAAGTGGACTACAACTCGGTATACTGGAATAGCAACACCTTCTTCAATGACATACCCAAATTCTTTCATTGTTGGAGCCCATAAATTTTGTTCACTTTCTCCTCCAACATATGCCTTTGATTTTTGTTCTGCCTCTTTTTCACTAATCTTTTGCTTTATTTCTTTCACACTCTGCACAGGCTGATAATCAGAAACTGCAAGTAATCCTTGACCTTTTCCATTAAGGGTCACCGTTATTTGTCTTGAAAATACAGGTGCACCATTTACTACTTGTTGAAATCTAACATATGAAGCTACCTGTGTATCTGTTGTTGAAATATACTGTAGGTCTGATAAATCTGACTTTAATACATATTGCGAAGCATTCGTTTTTAAATATTCGGCTGCTTTTTCCTGAGGAGAATATCGGTCTATCTTTACTTGTTTCTCTTCTACCGCTGAAGCAGTAGATACTGTACCTAGCACTAACGGTATTGCTGTAGCAATTGCCACTACTCTTTTTTTGAACATTAGAACCACTCTCCACTCTCTTCATAAATTTTGAATGTACGAGTAATTCTATAAAAACAATTATATTACCTTTCTCTTTTTCTCATTAAATATAAAGTAATATTTTCTCAATATTTGTGTATCAAAGTAATAAATACTTTCGAAAGATATTATTCGCTATAGAGATTAACCAAACTTGAAAAAGATTTTTAAGATGATCTTCAATTTATTCAATCATGTCCTGCACCAGATCGTTCATAATTACTACTCCTACATTTATTCTAAACAAAAAGAATACTGATGTTTTGATATCACTTATGTTGTTCTAGCATTTTCAACTACAAACAGGTAATAATCCCTGTCTCTTTCGCAGAATAAAAACAAAATCCTGCATGATTCATACAGGATTTTGTAACTGTGCCTTCGATTACATACTACTTTTTGTGATTTAGCTAGCTGGGCTCAACTTGATTCGAACCGTTTTCTCACCTAAAGAAATTTCGTCTTCCTCTTGTGTTAACGTTTGGAATGTAAATTGCTTTACTAACAAGTTTTCTTCTAATAAACCTTGATGTTTCGTTAATGTTCTCTGTAATTCATCTTCTGTATCAAGGATTACATCTACTCGCAAGTTAACGGGTAAATTTAACTGTTTTCGATACTCTTGAACAGCGCGAATAAATTCACGTGCCACTCCTTCTTGTAACAATTCCTCTGTAACATTTGTATCTAACATTACCGTATATTGTCCGTTTGTCGTATTAGAAAATCCTGCTTTTGGCACTTGTTCTACCAATACATCTTCAACTGATACTGTAATTTCTTCTCCTGAGATAAGCTTAAACATTGCCTTTTCCTCTACAACAAATTTTTGTACTTCTTCTTGCGGTAATTGTTTTAACCATTGATTTACAACATTGACGTTCTTCCCGAATTTCGGTCCTGCCGTCTTAAAATTCAACTTTAATTGATACGATGTATACTTTGTTTCATCTAATTCTACATGAAATGCTTTTACGTTCAATTCCTCCATAACAATATCACGGTAGGATTTCCAGTCTACTTTCTGCTCATGATGCTCTAGTAATACAAGCTCTGCTAATGGCTGTTTCACTTTTAATGCATATTGATTTCGATTGCTACGTCCGAGTTCTACAACTTGTAAAACAGCATCCATTTCTTGTTCTAGCTTTGATTGAATAAGTGTTTCATCTGCTACTGGATAATCCGTCAAATGAACACTACTTCCTTCCAAGTTAAGATGAATATCTTCTGCTACAAAAGGAGCAAATGGAGCAAGTAACTTGCTAAGTGTAACAAGTACCTCATGAAGTGTTTCATACGCCGCGGTCTTTTCAGGATTCATGCCAGACTCCCAAAAACGACTGCGTGAACGTCTTACATACCAGTTACTTACCTCATCTACAAGAGTCGCAATTTCACGAGCTGCATTTGTAAATTGATACTCATCTAATGCACTTCTTACTTTTTTCGTTGTACTATGAAGACGTGATAATACCCACTCATCTAATTTCGTTCGCTTTACCTCATACTTCTCTTTTGGATCATATTCATCTAAGTTTGCATATAAAACATAAAAACTATATACATTTACAAGTGTATCTACAAGTTTCGACTTCGCCTCTTGGACAGTTCTTTCAGAAAATCGTTTTGCATTCCAAGGTGCACTATCAACAAGAAGAGCCCATCTTAATGCGTCTGCACCAAATTTTTCAATTAAGTCTACTGGATCTAATGCATTTCCTTTACTTTTAGACATTTTCTGTCCTTGTTCATCTAGCACATGCCCAAGAGATAATACACGTTTGTATGGTACTTTTCCAGTGTATAAAGCCGCTACTGCTAATAAACTATAAAACCAACCGCGCGTTTGATCGACACCTTCAGCGATTACATCCGCTGGGAATTGTTCCTCAAAAAGCTCTTTATTTTCAAATGGATAATGATACTGTGCAAATGGCATCGAACCACTATCAAACCAAACATCAATTACTTCTGGCGTACGAGTCATTAAGCCACCGCATTTTTCACAGCATACCTTCACTTCATCTACATACGGTTTATGCAGTTCTAAATTTTCTTCTACCTGCCCTCTGCTATGCTTTCTTAATCTCTCGATGCTCTTCGGCGCAAATTGATGATCACAGTTTTCACATTCCCATACATTTAACGGTGTTCCCCAGTAGCGTTTTCGGCTAATATTCCAGTCCACCATATTCTCTAAAAACTTTCCAAATCGCCCATGCTTCATATGGTCTGGATACCATGTAACTGCATCATTATTCTGTAAGAACGTCTCTTTAATTTCAGTTGTCCGAATAAACCAACTCTCTCCAGCATAATAGAGAAGTGGTGAATCACAGCGCCAGCAATGCGGATAACTATGTTCATATTTCTCTTTATGATAGAGCAATCCTTCCCCAGCTAAATAACGAACAATATCCACATCACACTCTTTCACAAACTTCCCTTTTAAAAACGGAACAACTTCTGTATATTTACCTTGCTCATCCACAACATGAAGGAACGATAATCCTTCATGTTGCACCACTTTATAATCATCTTCTCCATAAGCTGGTGCGATATGAACAAGTCCCGTCCCGCTATCTCCCGTAACAAAGTCTGCTGAAATAACACGGTATCCATTCGTAACTTCGTCCATAGGAAATGGAGCTGTATATGAAATACCTACTAATTCTGCTCCTTTATGAATAGATAATACTTGATAGCCTTCTTTTAACACATCATTTGCACGCTCTTTTGCAACAATATAAACGGTTCCATCTTTCTCTGCTTTCACATATTCCATATCCAGATGTACAGCAAGAGCTACATTGGCAGGCAATGTCCACGGGGTTGTCGTCCACCCAAGAAAATATTCATTTTCACTATTCAATACTTTAAATTTCACAGTCGCACTTAAATCTTTTACTGTTTTATAACCTTGCGCTACTTCATGCGAACTAAGTGATGTTTGACAACTTGGACAGTACGGTGAAACTCGATGCCCTTTATATAGCAGCCCTTTTTCATGAATTGTTCCAAGAATATGCCATACACTCTCAATATAAGGGTTCTGCAAAGTTACGTACGGATCATCCATATCAACCCAATATCCGATGCTCTCAGTAAATTCACGCCACTGCTTTTCATACGTAAATACACTTTCTTTACACTTTTGGATAAATGGTTCAATTCCGTATTCTTCAATTTCATGTTTACCAGAAATACCAAGTTGCTTTTCCACTCCTAGTTCTACCGGTAAACCATGTGTATCCCAGCCAGCTTTTCGAAGTACTTTGTATCCAGTCATTGTTTTATATCTTGCTACTACATCTTTAATCGTCCGCCCAAGCGCATGCCCAACGTGCGGTAATCCATTTGCAGTTGGTGGTCCTTCATAAAAAACGAAAGATTGTGCGCCTTCACGATTCCGAATGGATTGCTCAAAGATATTCTGCTTGTTCCACTGCTTATGAATTCGTGTTTCTCTTCCTACAGCTAATTCTTTTACATCTACCTTCTCCATTTACAATCACTCCTTTGAAATTTTGTAAAAGCACACAAAAAACCCGTCCCTATAAGTAGGGACGGGTTTACCCGCGTTACCACCCTAATTCTATTAGTATTTTAACCAATAGCACTTAGCAACGTACTAGCATACGCGTTCTTTGTAACGGTAGACATCCGTCCGAGCTTACTCTATTCAGCCACGGCTCCTCAGAGATGATTTTCAAATAAAGTCTGTACACCGGCTTTCAGCATAACGCCGGCTCTCTGGGGAACAGTACGATATTTTACTCTTTCTCGTCTTCAGATTTGTATACTTTTATTAAAAGTTATTTTATTCCATGAAACAGATAATTGTCAATCAATTCAAAAATATATTTTCATTTTCATCCTAATTTCGTATTTTATACATCGTGAAAAGTTTCTATTACTTTATCGTGCCCATACTTCCTCTAAATCTTCATCTTCTTCTCCAAGTTCTGCAAAAAATCCAGTTTTATCTTCATGAAGAACTGTTTCAAGTTCTGCCTTTGCCTCTTCGTTTCGATTTAAAACAGCTAAATAGCATGTTCTGTTGTATCGAACTAACAAATCTGAAGAATCGAAATACAATTCAGATTAACAAATTTTCTACATATTTAGTGTTCTTCTTTTATGTTATCTTTTCTTGTTTTTGTGGAAAACACAAAATTAGATTATGGCCATGAAAAGGTACAACGCCTTAATAAACAAACATGTTAAAAAACCCAGAAACAAAATTCCTGGGCTTTTTAACATGCTTTCTAGTAAAAGAAATCGTATACTTTTCTCTGAGTTCAATATTAAACTCTTTCTAGACAGTATCCATTGACGAAAAAATTGATAGTTTCAATTTCTTCAGCATTTAATTTTCTTTGCAGTCCCTTTTCAAGCTCTTTAATAATGGCTTTTTCATTCCCCTTATATTTTCCCGTCAAAAATGCTGTTTCTTTTAAAAAATTAATTATAAAAAGAATAGCGTATTTTTCGTTATATGAATAAAAATTTGTCCTATACTTATTACTAAATTTCCGGATTATTTCCATTTACATAAAACTAAGAACAAAAACATAAAAAAACCGTGAATTATTCACGGTTTTCCCCTTTCGAAAAGCTAATCGCAATTGTTCCAGCGCCTGCATGAACAGCAAAAGATATAGGAAGTGGGTAAATTTGAAACTTCATTTCAGGAAATACTTCTCTAAAATCGGCAATCCATTCTTTCGCCCCTGCTTCATCATTAGCGTGGAAAACATGTACCACTTTCGGAGTGTCTTTTTCAAGTTCAGTTCGCATATACTCTTTACACTTTTGTATTTTACGAACTTTTTTTGTCATCACAACTTCTCCATCTTGTACTTCTAAAATTGGATTCACGCTTAGTAGGCTACCTAGTATAAACTGCACTCCCTTCACACGTCCACTTGCATATAAACCTTTTAGATCTTTCGGAAATACATAATAAGGACTACGTTCAATGTGTTGTATTGTTTTTTGTATATCTTGTAAAGTCATACCTTCACGGTATAACGTTTGTGCTTTTGTTAAAAGTTCATCCATTGGATAACTTGCTGTTTCACTATCTATTACGATTAGAGGAAATCCTGCCATTTCTGCTGCGAGTATCATATTTTGATAGGTACCACTCACCTTCCCGCTAATTGTGAAAGCAAATCCTTCTTCATATTCCTCTTTACACTTCGAGAAAAGAGCAACCATCTCGCCTAAATTCGGTTGTGATGTAGTTACGGTTACACCTTCTTTTAACGCATCGTAGACACGTTCACGAACACCTTCTTCACAGTCTTTATAGGCAGTTCCATTAATAACAATTTCAATTGGTATAACAAAATTATCTTCACTTGTTGTACAGCTTGCAGTTGTACTATCAGTAAACCAAGCAACTCGCTTCATGCTGTTCCTCCCTTGTATACATCCTTTCCTGAAACTTATCTCACTATTCTATCTATTTGAGTTATGAAAAGGACTATGTTTGTTATCATAACAAGACTATCTCTGTTTTTCTATAGGATATGGATGATTTGAGCAAAGTTTTCAAAATTAATATCGATTCTATCCAAATTCGTACACTATTTCGACATATTTACTTATTCTTCACGATTCCAAAAGTGATTTTCATACTTGGGGCATAGACGAAAGAAGATTCTAAAGTAAATTCTTTAGAGAAGTTTAATTCTGCCTGGTACTGTGCTATTGCTTCATTATACGTCAGTCCTCGGCTTATTAAACGTTCGATAAAACCATCCTTTTCAGCAGGTGTATTACCAATTCCCTCTTCCTTAAGTGCGTGATACAATTGTTGTTTCTCTCTTTGCATCTCATTCGTATTAAGAAAATTCACCTTATCGCTAACCCTGCACTCAATCTTTTCTACACCTAGTTCACTTAAATATATCGGTAATTTCATTCCAATGTTACCATCCGCGCCATTTCGCTTTGCATCTTTTTCAAACAATTTTTGCAGAACACCAAGCTGAATTATTTCAGATTGCTCCAGATTATTCAGGTAATACGAAGACATATTAGAAATCCAGTGTGGTTCAAAACATATGATACTGCCTCCATTAACAACTGAATCTACCATTTTTTGTAACATTGTCTTCGAATCGTTCATATGTAGTAAAAAAGCATGACAAACTGCTATATCATAATTTCTTTCTAATTCGATTTCAGTAGCATCTGCTTCAATAAACTCTACTTCATATGGAAGACTTCGGAATAACTCTCTTGCTTCATTAATTAGTTTCTTACCCTTATCAACTCCTGTATATCTAGACCCTATTGGTAACAGAGGCAATAGGGTCAGCCCTAAATATCCATATCCACAACCGTAGTCAACTATATGAACTGGTTTAGAAATTTTCCAAACTGCATTTACCAAAAAACTTATATAATCATCGTTGTAATATAGATCTCTTGTATTTCTCAAATATTCTAACTGATTATCCCATTCATACTCTTTCAATTTAGTCATCCCCTTTTATTTATATTGAAAGCATTGATTCCATTTGCTTCTTTGAGCAGATGATAAAATATTTTATAGATATATAAACATTTTTGCATATCCATAAGTATTTAATGTATCTAGAAATCTGGTAAACTCATTTAGACAAAATGGATTTAATGAAAAGTCCAACTAATAGAGATACTATTGTATATATAAAACCCAAGAAAGAAAAGTCTCATTTGCATATTTCAACACAAGTAATAAGAAGAGTATGCAAACGATTATTGGTATAACTCATAATTTTTTGAGTTTCAAATAAACAATTGCACCTAACATAATCGTAAGAACTGAAAAAAGAATCAAAACTAAGAACATCGGATTACTAAATATTTGTGCTACTTTCTTGATTCCTCCGATATCAAAATTCGGCTTTTATTTAAACAACTTAATGATATTTTTGGCGTATGTACCGTTTACTTCATAACCCACTCCGTGCTGTTCACTGGTACTCTCTACAAGCATAATCTGCCTATTGTTTCCTTCTAACCGTACAAAGAAATCTTGTTTATCCCCACTTTTATATTTTAATGTAATTACAGCATTCATATTTTTCAGCGCTTCTTTGTCTAATAACACATCTTTCTTTTTTGCATTTTGAAGACTTTCAAGTTAATATACATGTAAAATCAAGGTAACATTCCTTATTTAGAAAGGAAGTAATAAATATGGGATTATGTGTAGATTTGTTTAAAGAATATGAAAATGAAGAGGAAGTTGTTTATCGTTTTTTTCCTTGTGAAGAGGAAGAAAAATCAGGAAAAATTCAATTTAATAAACTAGAAAAAAGATCTGTGGAGCTAGAACCAGCTAAAGTTGAAAGCGCAGATTACTATTTTCTTAAAGCAGTTGGTTCTATACAAAAACATGCTAGAAATTCAGATGAATTTCCAGAATTTTTATTTTCACAGTCGTAATCACACTTTTTTCAATCCTATTCTTTTTAGTAGATGGAGTTTTAAAGTAAACATAAAAAAGCACTAACTTAGTGATAAGGAAAAGTTTCTTATCACTAAGTTAGTGCTTTTGAAATTTAAAAGATAAGCAGTCTATGCTACAACATCCACAAACTTTATGCTAGAAAACACTGACACTACTCCTGATCTTCGGTTTGTTTTAATCTTATGATTGTTATCCACTTCTTCTCAACCATGTCGCCCAAATTCCTTTCCATACTTAGAAACTCACTTTACTTTCTGAACCTATGGACTATAAAGATTTCCAGCACTATATTTCCACGCGACCAGTTCGTAATGCCACCGCCCAATCCTCTCGTCCGTTCTTCTCTGCACTCTCTGCAGCTTTCTCCCAATCATACGGTACTGAAATTTGTTCGATAATCCACCGTGTTGATTCCTTTTCCAGTACTGCATAATTAGCGAGCGGTGATCCTGATTCCATTTTATGAGAAATCGGCAAGTCATCTTTGTACGCTGGAAGACCTATACTCCCTGGATTTACAACGATTTTCCCATCTGGCAAATATACAACTCTAGGAATATGAGTATGTCCACATACAATTATTTGTTGCT
>NZ_AXVB01000028.1:0-50201 GCF_000482345.1 Bacillus sp. UNC437CL72CviS29
CCCCCCTCAAGATGAGATTTCCCATAGCGTAAGCTAGTAAGATCCCTGAAAGATGATCAGGTTGATAGGTTCGAGGTGGAAGCATGGTGACATGTGGAGCTGACGAATACTAATAGATCGAGGACTTAACCATATAATATGAATGCAAATGTTATCTAGTTTTGAAGGAATATGCCTTCAATAGTTTGGTGATGATGGCAGAGAGGTCACACCCGTTCCCATACCGAACACGGAAGTTAAGCTCTCTAGCGCCGATGGTAGTTGGGACCTTGTCCCTGTGAGAGTAGGACGTCGCCAAGCAATTAAAGCACGAGTCAATTGACTCGTGCTTTTTTTGTACTTTAAAGTGAGATGATAATAAAAAGATTATATTATGTAAGTGACAAACACACTGCCCAAATTAGATTCATATCATATGTATATAACTAAACGATGTATATTTTTCGAAAAAGTGTCAAGGAATAGGGATAAGCATATTTAAATTCAAAATGGAGAGGGGGAAATATCCTACATCATTTTCATTTAGAAGAAAGTGATAAGGAGAAACATATGGAGACAAAAAATGAGGTTTGCATTATATGTGAAAATAGGAAAAATGATGGTATACATGTACACATGAATTTTATATGTGATGATTGTGAACGGGACATGGTGGAAACTGAAACGAATAATCCTAAATATATATACTATTTACAACAACTGCGAAAAATTCAAATATCATATTCATAAATAGGCACTATGCCTATT
The DNA here is from genome assembly GCF_000482345.1 of Bacillus sp. UNC437CL72CviS29. Taxonomy (NCBI): domain Bacteria; kingdom Bacillati; phylum Bacillota; class Bacilli; order Caryophanales; family Bacillaceae; genus Bacillus; species Bacillus sp. UNC437CL72CviS29. Next base: position 748 of record NZ_AXVB01000028.1, read on the forward strand.
ATTTTTTTTTGTCCAGATATCTCTGTATAATAGGTAGTGAATGAAAAGTAAGGAAGAGATGAACATGAATCAAAATCAAATACCGTTATATGAAGCATTAATTCATTTTAAAGATAAAAAACCTTTATCTTTACATGTTCCAGGACATAAAAATGGTTTGAATTTTCCGGAACAGGCACAAACAGGTTTTAATGAAGTATTGTCTATTGACGTAACAGAATTAACAGGATTAGATGATTTGCATAGTCCATTTGAATGTATAAATGAAGCACAGCAGTTATTGGCTGATGTATATAATGTAAAAAAGAGTCATTTTTTAGTTAATGGTTCTACAGTTGGAAATTTAACAATGATTTTATCATGTTGTGAGGAGAATGATATTGTTCTTGTGCAAAGAAATTGCCACAAGTCTATTATCAACGGCTTAAAGTTAGCTGGAGTGAATCCGGTATTTTTAGAGCCTTGGATTGATGAATTATATGGTGTACCAGTTGGAGTTCAGCATGAGGTTATTAAGAGGGCTGTTAAACAATATCCAGAAGCAAAGGCATTGATTTTAACACATCCTAATTATTATGGTATGGGAGTTGATTTAAAGGAAAGTATTATGTGTGCACACGCACATAAAATTCCTGTTTTAGTAGATGAGGCACATGGAGCCCATTTTTGTATAGGAGAGCCATTTCCGAAGTCGGCATTAGAATATGGTGCTGATATAGTGGTACACTCAGCGCATAAAACATTACCCGCTATGACGATGGGTTCTTATTTACATATCAATAGTGATTTAGTTCATGAAGAAAAAATTTCCTCTTATTTAAGTATGTTACAATCTAGCAGTCCGTCTTATCCGATTATGGCTTCACTAGATGTAGCTCGCTTTGCATTAGCAAATATGAAAGAGAAAGGTTGTCATAAAATTGTGGAGTTTGCGAGGCGATTTAGAAAGGAATTGCAGAGCATTCCACAAATTGCTGTTTTACAGTATCCTTTGCAGGATGAACTGAAGGTTACAGTTCAAACGCGCTGTGAGTTATCTGGATATGAATTACAATCTATATTTGAAAAAATAGGTATATATGCAGAAATGGCTGATCCATATAATGTTTTATTTATTTTACCATTGCAAGTGAATGAGCAGTATATCAAAGCGATAGAAGTAATACGATTAGCATTAGGTAACTATACGGTAACAGACAAGATACCATCTATTCGGTATACTTATAAGGGAGCCTTTTCGTCTTTACCATTTACTTATAAGCAACTAGGTAAATATAAGAAAAAAGTTGTACCTTTACAAGAAGCTACTGGGATGATTGCAGCAGATATGGTTATTCCATATCCACCAGGCATTCCATTACTTATGTATGGAGAAAAAATTACTACAGCACACATAGAACAAATTTCTTATTTAGAAGAAACCGGTGCTCGTTTTCAAGGAAATGTACAATATATGAATGTGTATGATATAGAAAGTAGGTTTTAGGATGAAGGGATTATTTGTAACAATTGAAGGGCCAGAAGGTTCGGGTAAATCAACATTAATTACAAAGTTATTGCCGTACTTTGAAAAGAAAGAACAAAAAGTAATGGCAACAAGGGAACCTGGTGGTATTGCGATTTCAGAAGAGATTCGAGCAATCTTACACAAACAAGAGTATACGATGATGGAAGCACGTACAGAGGCATTATTATATGCTGCAGCACGTAGACAGCATTTAGTAGAAAAAGTTATACCAGCTTTGGAGAGAAATTATCTTGTATTATGTGATCGTTTTATTGACAGTTCACTTGCTTATCAAGGTTATGCAAGAGGACTAGGTATTGATAAAGTATTTGAAATTAATCGGTTTGCAACAGAAGACTGTATGCCTAGCTTGACGATTTATTTAGACATTGAGCCTGAAGTGGGATTAGCACGCATTGAAAAAGATGATAATCGTGAAGTAAATCGTTTAGATATGGAAAGCATCACTTTCCATAAGCGCGTACGTGAAGGCTATTTACAGGTTATAGATCGTTTCTCAGATCGTATAGTTGTTGTGAATGCAGATCAACCAATGGAAAAGATTGTGGAAGAAGTTGTTCAGCTTATAGAAGATAAGTTGTTATAATAGAAGGAAAGTATAAAACAAGTGAGGTATGCATTATGACAAGGACGTGGGAGCAGCTTTCTGCTATACAGCCCATTGGTGTAAAAATGTTGATGAATAGTATTGCAAAAGAGCGTATATCCCACGCTTATTTGTTAGAAGGTGCAAAAGGAACCGGAAAATATGAAACGGCAATTCAAATGGCAAAAAGTTTTCTTTGTATACAAAGAGATGGTATAGAGCCGTGTCATACATGTACGAATTGCCGCCGGATTGATTCAGGTAACCATCCTAATTTACATGTCGTAAAACCAGATGGATTATCTATTAAAAAACAACAAATTCATGATTTACAGGAAGAGTTTTCAAAAACAGGTTTAGAGGCAAATAAAAAGGTGTATATTATTGAGCACGCAGATCGAATGACAGCAAATGCCGCTAATACCTTATTGAAATTTTTAGAAGAACCAAGTAGCGATACAACGGCTATTTTACTTACTGAACAAAGCCACCAAATTTTAAATACTATTTTATCGCGCTGCCAAGTTGTTACATTTAGGCCTCTTTCTACGGAATCTTTAATTGAGAGATTACAGGAGGAGGGAATTGCAATTTCTTTATCTAATCTTGCCTCGCAACTTACGAATAGTTTTGAGGAAGCATTATTACTTTGCAATGATGAATGGTTTGCACAAGCACGAGCTTTAGTGATAAAATTATGTGAAGCGCTCGAAAAAGATACAGCCTCTCTTTTTTTTGTACAAGAAAAGTGGGGGAAACACTTTGGAGAGAAGGAACAATTACAACAAGGTTTAGATATGTTACTCCTTATTTATAAGGATTTATTATATGTTCAACTAGGAGAGGAAGATCGTTTGGTCTTTCAAGATCAAAAGGAGATGTTTCATTCTTTCTCCTACGCTCAAAAGCGCATTGTATCAGCTCTTTTTAATATATTAGAAGCAAAAAATAGAATCAACGCTAATGTAAATGCGCAGCTTGTGTTCGAACAGTTAGTGTTGCGGTTGCAGGAGGGATGACCGTTTTGTATGATGTAGTAGGTGTTCGTTTTAAGAAGGCCGGAAAAGTGTATTACTTTGACCCGAATCAATTCGATATCTCGGAAAATGAATTTGTGATCGTGGAAACTGTACGGGGTATTGAATATGGGAAAGTAGTTATTACAAAGAAACAAGTCGATGAAAACGATGTTGTACTACCACTAAAGAAAGTTATTCGCATTGCAAATGAAAATGATCGGACAATTGTTGAAGAGAACAAACATGCGGCAAAAGAAGCATATCAAGTTTGTCAACAAAAGGTAGGGGAACATAAGCTTGATATGAAACTTGTAGACGTAGAGTATACGTTTGATCGCAATAAGATCATTTTTTATTTTACAGCAGATGGTCGTATTGACTTTCGTGAGCTTGTGAAAGACTTAGCTGCAATTTTCCGGACAAGAATTGAGCTAAGACAAATTGGTGTTCGCGATGAAGCAAAAATGCTTGGTGGTATTGGTCCATGTGGTCGTATGCTTTGTTGTTCTACATTTTTAGGTGATTTTGAACCTGTATCCATTAAAATGGCAAAGGATCAAAATTTATCATTAAATCCTGCGAAAATTTCTGGCTTATGTGGCCGATTAATGTGTTGCTTAAAATATGAGAATGACGAGTATGAAGCGGCAAAAGAGCAACTTCCTGATTTAGATCAACGTATACAAACACCGCATGGTCTTGGACGCGTCATCGGATTAAATATTTTAGAAAGATTAATTCAAGTGGAACTAGTAGACAAGGAACGGATAGTAGAATATACGTTAGATGAATTAATTAATGAAGGGGTCGTTTCGAGTCAAACCACAGATTGATGAGGTGGGTGCTTGTGGAGAAAAAGGATATTTTTGCAGCGGTTTCCAGTATGGAAGAGCAAATTGGACATTTATATAAACAGTTGGGAGAATTAAAGCAACATCTTGCAGAGTTACTTGAAGAAAACCAACATATTAAAATGGAAAATGAAAATTTGCGACGTCGTTTTGAAGAAGTGCAGAATAAGGAAAAACAAAAAACTCAAAAACGAAAAGAAATGAAACCAAAAACGGATATTGGTGAAGGCTATGATAATTTAGCACGCCTATATCAAGAAGGTTTCCATATTTGTAATTTACATTATGGGAGTGTACGTAAAGAAGGAGATTGTTTATTCTGTCTGTCATTTTTAAATAAAAAATGAAATTACCTTTCCAATATATTGGAAAGGTAATTTTTTATACATGAGAGTAAAGATAAGATGAAAGGGGTCTTACTTTTACATGAATAGGGGATCAAATAGGGTAGGTTAAGTATAAGAAAGGAAATTGTATATGCACTTATATGAAGATGAACGTTTAGATTATTTACTAGCAGAAGAAATGAAAATTATTCAAAGTCCATCTGTGTTTAATTTTTCTTTAGACGCAGTGTTACTTGCAAATTTTGCGTGGGTTCCGATTCAAAAGGGAAATTTGATTGATTTATGTACAGGAAATGCTGTTATTCCGCTTTTATTAAGTACAAGAACGAAAGGAAATATTACAGGAGTAGAAATTCAAGAACGCTTGTATAATATGGGAATAAGGAGCATCCAGTATAACAAGCTAGAAGAAAGAATTCAGTTAATTCATGGAGACTTAAAGGATATGCCAGAGCGGCTGGGGCGCCATCAATACGATGTGGTAACATGTAATCCGCCATATTTTCAAACGCCAAAGGCATCTGAGAAAAATATTAACGAGCATTTAGCAATAGCTCGTCATGAAATTATGTGTACATTAGAGGATGTCGTATATGCTAGTAGTCAGCTTGTAAAGCAAGGTGGTAAGGTAGCGTTTGTTCATCGCCCAGGTCGATTACTTGATATTGTAACACTAATGAGGAAGTATAAGATTGAACCGAAACGTATGCAGTTTGTATATCCAAAGGCGGGAAAAGAAGCAAATACGCTATTGATAGAAGGAATTAAAGATGGAAATGCAGATTTAAAAATTTTACCGCCTCTTTTTGTGTATGAGAAAAATAATGAGTATACAAAGGAGCTTCGTTCGATTTTATATGGAGAAGAATAAACATTATTTTTATGTAGTGGAATGTGCAGATAGAAGTTATTACGCAGGATATACAAATAATTTAGAGAAACGGATTCAAACTCATAATAGTGGGAAAGGAGCCCGTTATACTCGTGCTAGGCTTCCTGTCACTTTAAAATATGTAGAGGTTCATGAAGAGAAAAGGACAGCTATGCAAGCTGAATATCATTTTAAACAGTTAATGCGAAAAGAAAAAGAAGCATATATGCAAAAAGGAGAACGCTATGTGGCAGCAAAAAAGCTTTCAAGCAAATGAAAAGGGAGTTTTATATTTAGTTCCAACACCTATTGGGAATTTAGAAGATATGACGTTTCGCTCAATTCGGATATTGAAAGAGGCTGATATCATTGCTGCTGAAGATACGCGGCAGACGAAAAAGCTTTGTAACTATTTTGAAATTGAAACACCAGTTATGAGTTACCATGAGCATAATAAGGAAGTAAGCGGACAGAAAATTTTAGATAAGCTAGAAGATGGAAAAACAGTAGCTCTTGTAAGTGATGCAGGTATGCCATGTATTTCTGATCCAGGTTACGACATTGTTGTGGCAGCTGTAGAGGAGCAATATCATGTTATTCCACTTCCTGGGGCAAACGCTGCCCTTACAGCTTTAATTGCATCAGGATTAGAAACGAGACATTTCTACTTTTATGGATTTTTACAAAGAAATAAAAAAGAACGTAAAGCGGAATTAGAAAAACTTCGCTATGTTCCAACTACAATGATGTTTTATGAAGCGCCACATCGGTTAGATGATACGCTAATTTCTATGAAAGAAGTACTTGGAAATAGAGAGATTGTATTGTGCCGAGAGTTAACAAAGAAATTTGAAGAATTTATTCGTGGATCGGTAGAAGAAGCGATTGAGTGGACAAAACAAAATGAAGTTCGTGGTGAATTTTGTATATTAGTATCTGGGTCAAAAGAGGAAGCTGCTGTAGAGGAACAATGGTGGGAAGCTATATCAGTATACGATCATATCGAGCATTACATAAACGATCAAGGAATGCCTTCAAAGGATGCAATTAAAAAAGTTGCGAAAGATCGAGATTTGTCGAAACGAGACGTATATCAAATCTATCATGTCGATAAAAAATAAGCTTCTCATAATTGAGAAGCTTATTTTGCTGCTTGAATATATTGTTGAAGTTCGTTTAAAACTTGTTCAGCGCCTTCTTTGCTTAAAATAATTTTACCTTCAGCTAAAGAAAGGTTACCATCAGATACTTCACCAGTTACTTGGCAAGTCATGTTTGGTTTGTATTTTTTTAGGATGATTTTTTCGTCATCAACGTAAATCTCAAGAGCATCCTTTTCTGCAATACCTAATGTACGACGTAATTCAATCGGAATTACAACACGGCCTAATTCATCAACTTTACGAACGATACCAGTAGATTTCATATTCGTTATCCTCCTCATATTTTGTAAGTTCGCGAGTCTATATTTTAATTCGTCATTTTTCGACAAAATACCCTATGAACATATGATACCAATCATTTACATTTCCGTCAATTCTTAAATTCTATATTTTATGAAAGAATTATAGATTTTTATACTTCTTATATATAATAGAAAATGAAAGAATTACACAAGTATTTTACTGTATTTTTAAATTTTATCAATATTACAGATAAATAACTGTATATTTTTTGGGGATATGAGTAATAGATGATAAAGATAATCGAGCATTAATTCGTTTTTATGCGTCAGTTTTTGATATACTGTTTATAAATACATATGAGGTCATTTGGGAGGTTCAAAACAATGACAGAGGAAAATAAAACCTTTTATATTACTACTCCAATTTATTATCCAAGCGGAAAGCTTCATATTGGACATGCTTATACAACGGTAGCAGGAGATGCAATGGCACGCTACAAGCGCATGCAAGGATATGATGTTCATTATTTAACAGGTACTGATGAGCATGGACAAAAGATTCAAAAGAAAGCAGAAGAACTACAAGTAACACCACAAGCATATGTTGATAACATTGTAGAAGGAATTAAAGAGCTGTGGGGGAAAATGGACATTTCTTATGATGACTTTATTCGTACAACCGAAGATCGTCATAAAGAAGTTGTCGAAAAGATTTTTAAACAACTTGTTGATCAAGGTGATATTTATCTTGATGAATATGAAGGATGGTACTCTGTACAGGATGAAACATTCTACACAGAGCATCAACTTGTGGATCCGATTATGGAAGGCGACAAAGTAGTTGGCGGAAAAAGCCCAGATAGCGGTCATGCTGTAGAACTTGTTCGCGAAGAATCTTACTTCTTTAGAATGGGTAAATATGTAAATCGACTGTTACAATTCTATGAAGAAAACCCACAATTCATCCAACCTGAATCACGCAAAAATGAAATGATTAATAATTTCATTAAACCAGGATTAGAAGATTTAGCAGTTTCTCGTACTTCCTTTGATTGGGGAATTCGTGTACCAGGTAACCCAAAACACGTTATTTACGTATGGGTAGATGCATTATCTAACTATATTACAGCACTAGGATATGGAACAGATAATGAAGAGAAGTATAAAAAGTATTGGCCAGCGGATGTTCATTTAGTAGGAAAAGAAATTGTTCGTTTCCATACAATTTATTGGCCAATTATTTTAATGGCGCTAGATTTACCACTACCGAAAAAGGTATTTGCTCATGGTTGGATTTTAATGAAAGACGGAAAAATGAGTAAATCAAAAGGGAATGTAGTTGATCCTGTTACATTAATTGATCGCTATGGACTAGATGCGTTACGTTATTATTTACTTCGTGAAGTTCCATTTGGATCAGACGGTGTATTTACACCAGAAGGTTTTGTTGAACGAATTAATTTCGATCTTGCAAACGACTTAGGAAACTTATTAAATCGTACAGTAGCGATGATTGATAAGTATTTTAACGGAGAAATTCCTGCTTTTAAAGAAAATGTAACTGAGTTTGATGAAACGTTAGTAACATTTGCACAGGATACATTACAAAAAGTAGAAGAAGCAATGGAAAACATGGAGTTTTCAGTAGCATTAAGCTCTATTTGGCAATTGGTTAGCCGTACGAATAAATATATTGACGAAACACAACCTTGGGTATTAGCGAAAGATGAGAATGATCGTGATAAACTTGCTTCCGCAATGGCACACCTTGCAGAAATGCTCCGCCAAACGGGTATTATGCTTATGCCATTCTTGACAGCAACGCCAAGCAAAATCTTTACACAACTTGGTATTACAGATGAAGCATATCAATCTTGGAATAGTCTTTCTACGATTGGTTGTATTCCAGCTGGTACGAAAGTAGTCAAAGGACAGCCAATTTTCCCACGCTTAGAGGTAGAAGTAGAGGTTGAATATATTAAAGAACAAATGAAAGGTTCTGCTCCTAAAGTGGAAGAGAAAAAGGAAGAGGAACCAAAGGCGGAGGAAATCACAATTGATGATTTCTTTAAAGTTGAATTACGTGTGGCGGAAGTAATAGAAGCAGAGCCTGTAAAAAAAGCAGACAAACTGTTAAAGATTCAACTTGATTTAGGTACAGAAAAGCGACAAGTCGTTTCTGGAATTGCTAAATTTTACACACCAGAAGAATTAAAAGGGAAAAAAGTTATTTGTGTAACGAATTTAAAACCAGTGAAATTACGTGGCGAATTATCACAAGGTATGATTTTAGCAGGCGAAGAAAACGGTGTATTATCATTAGCAACAATTGATCAAAATTTACCAAATGGTACAAAAATCAAGTAATCTTGACAATGTAAGAGGTGTTTCACGTGTAACATTCGTGGAGCATCTTTTTTCTTGTTAGAAATCTTTCTGAAATTCCCTTTTTTGTATTAAAATTGTAATATTGTTGTCATTACGTTGTTAGGAAAGTAATTTTCCCCTATGATAGAATTTATTTCAAATAAAAGGAGTTATTTGTCATGTTGTTTGATACACATTCACATTTAAATGCAGAGCAATTTGAAGAAGATTTACAGGAAGTCATTGCAAGAATGAAAGAAACCGGAGTTACATATACAGTTGTTGTCGGGTTTGATGAAATAACAATAAAGAAGGCCATTGAACTTGCAGAAACATATGATTTTATTTATGCAGCAGTTGGCTGGCATCCTGTTGATGCAATTGATATGACGGAAGATCATTTAGTTTGGTTAGAGGAATTAGCTGCTCATCCGAAAGTGGTTGCTCTTGGTGAAATGGGATTAGATTACCATTGGGACAAGTCTCCAAAAGAAATACAGAAAGAAGTATTCCGTAAACAAATTCAGTTAGCTAAGAAAGTAAAATTACCGATCATTATACATAATCGTGACGCGACACAGGATATTATAGATATTTTAGAAGAAGAAAATGCAACTGAGGTAGGAGGTATTATGCATTGTTTTGGCGGTAGTGTAGAAGTAGCGAAGCAATGTATTGATATGAACTTCTTAATCTCATTAGGAGGACCAGTAACATTCAAAAATGCAAGGAAGCCAAAAGAAGTTGCTATGGAAATCCCAATGGAAAAATTATTGATAGAAACAGATTGTCCATACTTAACGCCACATCCATTTCGCGGTAAACGAAATGAACCAAGTTATGTCAAACTTGTAGCTGAAGAAATCGCAAACTTAAAAGGAATTTCATATGAAGAGGTTGCACAAATAACAACAGAGAATGCAAAAGCCTTATTTGGTGTTAAATAAGAGAAAAGAATGGGACTTCCCATTCTTTTCCTTTATACCTTCTCCTATCGTTATCTTCCAATGAAAAGAGCTACTAGAAATAGTGGGAGAGAAGTACAAGCTAGGTAGTGAAATTTAAATCTGGTTGAGGAAAAGGGGGCATCTTCTTGTGAGTCTTGATAAGAAAGGGATGTTAAGAGGACTAAGAATAAGTAAAAATGTTGCAATAAAGGTTATAAGTGCATTGGTTATTTCTGGGTCAATTGGAACAGCTACTTATGCAGCTACAATTGACAAGATTGTTGTAGAAGTAGATGGAAAGAAGAAAGAAGTATATACGTATGCAAGTACTGTAAAGGATTTACTATCTGATGAAGAAATTAGTGTTACGAAGGAAGATAAAGTATATCCTGCATCTTCTAATAAGATTACTGATGGAATGAAAGTTGTGATAGAAAAGGCAAAACCATTTAGTATAGTTATAGATGAAAAAGAGCAAAAAGTATATTCGACTGCTAAAACGGTAGGAGAATTATTAAAAGAGAAGAAGATAGAACTTAGGCAATATGATAAAGTGTATCCAGCTATACATAAGGCTTTAGGTAGTAAACAAAAAGTAATGATTCAAAGGGCATTTCCAGTTACATTACATGGCAGCGATCAATCACAACAACTATGGTCAACTTCGACTACTGTCGCTGACTTTTTGAAAGAACATCAAGTTTCCTTGGATGAATTTGATAGGGTGGAGCCAGCTTTACAGGAAAATGTAAAAGCAAATATGGCAATAAAAGTGATTCGAGTAGAAAAAGTCAGCGATGTAGTGGAAGAACCTATTCCTTTTTCTGAAGTGAAACAAGAGGATGCTTCCTTATCAATTGGGACAGAGAAAACGATTCAAGAAGGAATAGCAGGGAAAAAGAAGAAAACTTTTGAAGTCATAAAGGAAAATGGAAAAGAGATTTCAAGAAATCTTCAAAAAGAAGAAATTATACAAGAGGCGCAGAATCAAAAGGTTGCTGTTGGTACGAAGCAAGAAGTAATGCAAGAGAAAGTGGAAGGGCAGAAAACGGAAACGAATGAAGCGAAATCTGAGGGAGAACCTCCAGGTCGTGAATTCTATGTAGAAGCAACAGCATATTCTCCAAATTGCGGTGGTTGCCAAGGGATAAGCGCAGGTGGATATAATTATAAGGAAAATCCTAATATGAAGTTAATTGCCGTTGATCCAAGTGTAATCCCACTTGGGACAAAAGTCTGGGTAGAGGGATATGGATATGCTGTGGCTGGAGATACGGGTGGAGCGATAAAAGGGCATCGAATTGATTTGTTAATGCCGACTGAAGCACAGGTATACTCGTTTGGCAGAAAACAAGTAAAGATTAAAGTGTTACAATAAGAAGAGTAGGCAGAGGATTTTTTCTCCTCTGCTTTTTAAATTGTATCAATGGGAAAATAATAATGGAAAAGTATTCGTTTTTTTGTTTTACTAAGTAGAGACGAAATGAGTGTGGAGGCAGTCATGAAAATTAAAGAGATTATCGTTGTAGAAGGTAAAGATGATACAGTTGCAATTAAGCGTGCTGTTGATGCAGATACAATTGAAACGAACGGTTCAGCAATCGGTGATCATGTCATTGAGCAGGTAAAGTTGGCACAGCAAAAACGAGGCGTTATTATTTTGACAGATCCTGATTACCCGGGAGAACGTATTCGGAAAATTATTTCTGAAAAAGTGCCGGGTTGTAAGCATGCTTTCTTACCGAAAGAAGAGGCGCTTGCAAAAAGAAAAAAAGGAGTCGGAATTGAACATGCTTCCAATGAATCTATTCGACGTGCTTTAGAAAATATTCATGAGGAAATGGAAGCTTATATGAGCGAAATTAGTTGGAGTGACTTAGTAGATGCTGGTCTAGTGGGCGGAGAACAGGCAAAAAGTCGTAGGGAAAAGATGGGCAAGCTATTAAAGATTGGTTATACAAATGCAAAGCAGTTACATAAACGTTTACAAATGTTTCAAGTTTCAAAAGAAGCATTTGCGGAAGCATATAAACAAGTATTACAGGAGGAAAAGAAATGAAGGATATCGCAACACCGAATCGTACGAAAGACATTGTTGAAAAGTACGGGTTTTCATTCAAAAAGAGTTTAGGACAAAATTTCTTAATCGATACAAATGTATTAAATCGTATTGTGGATTATGCGGAAATTGATCCGGAGAGCGGAGCAATTGAAATTGGCCCTGGTATTGGAGCTTTAACAGAGCAGTTAGCAAAACGTGCTAAGAAGGTAGTAGCTTTTGAAATCGATCAACGACTATTACCCATTCTAGATGAAACATTAGCTCCTTATGGTAATGTAACTGTAATTAATAAAGATGTTTTAAAAGCAGATGTACATGAAGTGTTCGGGGAGCAGTTTGAAGAAGGACAAGACGTAATGGTAGTAGCAAATTTACCATACTACGTCACAACACCAATTTTGTTTAAATTATTGGAAGAAAAATTACCAGTTCGCGGATTTGTTGTTATGATGCAAAAAGAAGTAGGAGATCGTTTGGCAGCTAGACCAGGAACGAAAGACTACGGTTCTCTATCTATTGCGATTCAATATTATACAGAGGTAGAAACAGTTATGACCGTTCCACGCACTGTATTTGTACCACAACCAAATGTAGATTCCGCAGTTATTCGTCTTTTAAAACGTCCAAAGCCAATTGTTGAAGTGAAAGACGAGAAGTTTTTCTTCGAAGTAGTAAGAGCAAGCTTTGCACAACGTCGTAAAACGTTGATGAATAACTTATCAAATAATTTAAATGGTTTCCCGAAGGATAAAGAGTTATTAGATCGTATTTTAACGGAAGTAGGCATTGATCCGAAACGCAGAGGCGAGACATTATCAATTGAAGAGTTTGCAACGCTGAGTAATGCGTTAGTCTCTTATAAACAATAAAAGGACAGCTCGATTCGAGCTGTCCTTTTTGTCACCCTTTTCACTCTAAATTCATACGTTAAAAACAGAACGTGGTTAGTGAGATGGCCTAATGAGTTTGGAGGTAGGATAATGGCTGTGCATGTTGGAGACTTAGTGGAACGACAATCTTATAACCGAGACATTCTTTTTCGCATTATAGAAATAAAAGGTGAAGTTGCAATATTATTTGGAGAAGAAGTTAGGCTTGTGGCAGATGCGCCACTTGAAGATTTAATTAGCATTGATCAGAGGGAGTATAAGAAAAGAGCAAAGCGTGAAAAGGAAACGATGGAGCAAACATACCGTTTGTTTCAACAAGATTATGTCTTGATGAAACAACGTCATGAACACAATTCTACAGGTGGATATACGAGTGAAGTCAATTATTTTCAAATGCCGGGTAGGGTTTTGCATATAGATGGAGATCCATTATATTTACGGAAATGTTTAGATTTATATACAAAGATAGGTGTTCCTGTGCAAGGGATACATTGTAAAGAAACAGAAATGCATGAAAAGGTAGTTGATTTAATCGATCATTTCCGTCCAGATATTTTGGTAATTACGGGTCATGATGCATATACAAAATCTAAAGGAGTTATGGGAGATTTAGCAGCTTATCGTCATTCTAGACATTTTGTACAGGCCGTTCGAGAAGTAAGAAAAAAATATCCCTCTTTAGATCAGCTTGTTATTTTTGCTGGAGCGTGTCAATCTCATTTTGAAGCTTTAATTCGAGCTGGTGCTAATTTTGCTAGTTCGCCATCGCGCATTAATATTCATGCATTAGATCCAGTATATGTAGTGGGGAAAATTAGTTTTACTTCTTTTATGGAACGCGTAAATGTATGGGATGTTGTTCGAAATACGATTACTGGACAAAAAGGTCTTGGTGGTATTGAGACCCGGGGGCTTTTGCGAACAGGATTACCTTTTCAATATTATGAAGAGTAAGCAAGGTATATATTTACCTTGCTTTTCTTATGGAGATATAGATTTGGTTAATAAAAATATTCCTGAAACGCGAATTTGTAAGTGTTTGGATAAAAACAGATAAGAACGTACAGACTATACAATGATACTTTTACAATATAGTAATTCTTCTATCTATTCGAACGCATTAGGTTTTGGCGAAGAAATTGCCCGTTACGTATAGGCAATGATCGGGATAGATATATCATGTATTCATTCTAAATTACAGCGAGGTGTAGCGAAGTATATGTCAAAACGTTTAGATGAAATTAAAAGTGAATTAGATCATCACCTTGGAAAGCGCCTTATGTTAAAGGCGAATAGTGGAAGAAGAAAGACAGTGGAACAATCAGGTGTACTAGCAGAAACATATCGTTCTGTTTTTGTTGTCCAGTTAGATCAACAAGAGGATACACTGCAGCGTGTTTCCTATAGCTATGCAGATGTTCTAACAGAGACAGTAGAATTAACGTTTTATGATGATCCCCATAACGAGGTTATTTTAGGATAACAACCCACTATGTTACATATATTACCACAAATGAAAAAGGACGTTTTTTTGCATACTAATTATACCGTAGCAACATAAGGAGGGACCCTGCATTGAGTAGACGAAGAGGAGTCATGTCAAATCAGTTTAAAGAAGAGCTTGCAAAAGAGCTTGGATTTTATGATGTTGTTCAGAAAGAAGGATGGGGCGGAATTCGTGCGAAAGATGCTGGTAATATGGTGAAACGTGCGATTGAAATTGCACAGCAGCAATTAATGAAACAAAACCAGTAATTGTAAGATAACTTCTATGCTACGGGAGCCGAGGAGAAATTCCTCGGCTTTTTGTACGCCAAAAGGTATCATCATTTTGCATAAGTAGTTTCATTCTGAATGCTTTTCGTTATAATTAGGGAAGTGTCATCGTCTTACTATAAATTTATGGTAAAATAAACGATAAAAGATTGAGTACATAGAGTGGGTGAATAGGTTGAAACTACTAGTGAAAGCACCAGCAAAGATTAATCTGTCGTTAGATGTACTAGGGAAAAGACAAGACGGCTATCATGAAGTAAAAATGATTATGACAACAATCGATTTAGCAGATCGTTTAGAGTTAACGGAGTTATCAGAAGACCGGATTGAAATTGTATCCCATAATCGGTATGTCCCAGACGACCAGCGTAATTTAGCTTATCAAGCTGCGAAATTATTAAAAGAAAAATTTAAGGTGAAGCAAGGGGTATCTATTGCTATTGAAAAAACAATTCCAGTAGCAGCGGGGTTAGCTGGTGGAAGCAGTGATGCAGCTGCTACATTAAGAGGACTTAATAAGTTATGGAGTTTAGGTCTAACAATAGATGAATTAGCGGAACTTGGGGCAGAAATTGGATCAGATGTATCCTTTTGTGTATATGGCGGAACAGCGATTGCTACAGGAAGAGGAGAAAAGATTGAGCATATAAAGACGCCTCCTTCTTGTTGGGTTATTTTAGCGAAGCCTCATATTGGTGTATCTACCGCTGACGTGTACGGGAATTTACAATTAAATCGTGTTACACATCCAGATGTAGAGCAGATGGTTGAATGCATTAATAGTGGTGACTACAAAGGAATTTGTGGTGCTGTTGGAAATGTACTAGAAGACGTGACGTTTAAGATGCACCCTGAAGTTGCGCGTATTAAGGCACAGATGAAACGTTTTGGTGCAGATGCAGTTTTAATGAGTGGTAGTGGACCAACTGTATTTGGATTAGTACATCATGATTCACGTATGCATCGTATTTATAATGGGTTAAAAGGATTCTGTGAACAAGTATACGCAGTACGTCTATTAGGAGAGCGAGAAACGCTTGAATAAAGACGTATAATACGTTATGATTTGTTTAGAATATTCGTGATTTGGGGTGAGAGTGTGAAAATTAGACGGAGTACAAGACTAGTTGATATGACTTATTATTTATTGCAGAATCCTCGTCAGTTAGTTTCTCTCACTTTTTTTGCTGAACGGTATCAATCAGCTAAATCTTCCATTAGTGAAGATTTAGTTATTATTAAGCAAACGTTTGAGCAACAAGGAGTCGGCACATTGCAAACGATACCAGGGGCAGCAGGAGGAGTGAAATATATTCCATATATAAGTGAGGAAGAAGCAAGTCTGATTATTAATGAGCTTTGTAGCTTGTTTGAGAATCCAGATCGTATCCTTCCAGGTGGATACTTATATATGACAGATCTTTTAAGTAATCCACGTTATATTAATGGGGCAGGTCGCCTATTTGCTTCTGTATTTGCGAGACAACCGATTGATGCTGTTATGACGGTAGCAACAAAAGGAATTCCACTTGCATATGCGGTAGCAAATTATTTAGATGTACCTGTGGTAATTGCAAGAAAAGATAATAAGGTAACAGAAGGACCAACAGTTAGTATTAACTATGTATCAGGTTCATCTAAGCGCATTCAAACAATGACCTTAGCAAAACGTAGTCTTCCAGAAGGTGCTAATGTTTTAATTGTCGATGACTTTATGAAGGCTGGAGGAACAATTCAAGGCATGATTAGCATGCTAGAGGAGTTTAATGCTAATGTTGTTGGGATTGGCGTGTTAGTAGAATCAACAGATATTGAAGAAAGACTTATTAATAACTTTGTTTCTTTAATTCGTTTATCCGAAGTAGATGTTAAAGAAAAAACAATTCAGGTGGAAAAAGGAAATTATTCACTTGTACCATTTAACGAAGGGCTTGTAGAAGCTGAATAAAAAGGTAAAGCATAGGCTTTATCTTTTTTCATAAATGAAAGTGCTAGTGGACGTTAAGTCTTTTTAGGATTATGAAAGTCTTAACGCCCATTAGCACAGGTCATCCTAACTATATTTAGATGGGATGAATTGAGTTTGTGTGGGAAGAAAATTTCCGATGCGTTTTTATTCAAAGAAAATAAAATAGTAAAAGGATGAGAAAATATGAAAGTAGTTCAAACAAATCAGGCACCACAAGCAATCGGCCCATATTCACAAGGAATTATCGTGAATAATATGTTTTATAGCTCGGGACAAATTCCATTAACTGCAGGTGGAGAACTTGTAACAGGTGATGTAAAGGTACAAACAGAGCAAGTATTTCAAAATTTACAGGCTGTATTAGAAGAAGCCGGTGCATCATTTGATACAGTTGTAAAAACAACTGTATTTTTAAAAGATATGAATGATTTTAATGATGTAAATGAAGTATATGGAACGTATTTTTCTGCACATAAACCAGCTCGTTCTTGTGTGCAGGTTGCAAAATTACCGAAAGATGTTTCTGTCGAAATTGAAGTAATTGCCCTTGTAAAATAAAGCTTTGTAAGCGATAACGTCTGTTAATTCTTATATTCCACTAAATTAAAAATTTTTATCTTAAAAATTTTTAAAAAATTAAAGGGAAAATAGAAAATTTGTGGAATTTATACAAACATATCGCTTATTTAGAAAAGGGTGGTGAACACAAGATGGAAGTGACTGACGTAAGATTACGCCGCGTAAACACAGAAGGCCGTATGAGAGCGATTGCCTCTATTACCCTAGACCATGAATTTGTTGTTCATGATATTCGTGTAATTGATGGCAATAATGGATTATTTGTAGCAATGCCAAGTAAACGTACTCCAGATGGAGAGTTCCGTGATATTGCGCATCCAATTAATTCTAACACACGCTCAAAAATTCAAGATGCGGTTTTAACGGAGTATCACCGTTTAGGCGAGTTAGAAGAAGTTGAGTTTGAAGAAGCTGGAGCTTCGTAAAATTCGAATAAAAAGGGCTCTAATAAAAAGAGCTCTATAATTTTGTAACAAACTCCTGTAAACACTTACAGGAGTTTGTTTTTTATTATTTAGTTTGACATTAAAGCTTCACTATTGCCGCGTTATATGTAAACCCCTACTTTCTTTAAAGTCATTCGAAATAGTATAGCTTATTTCCTAAAAAAGATACTAAAGAGTAAAACATCTTCCAAGAAGTATGGTAAAATTTAATAGTTATGCTGTGTTTCTTGAAATATATAGTGATTTAGGATAATATCTTTAATGGATAAATAGGTTGCGATGGAGGGTCTATATGTCAAACAGATTTGCAGTGATTCTAGCTGCAGGTAAAGGCACACGTATGAAGTCCAAGCTATACAAAGTGCTTCATCCTGTATGCGGAAAACCAATGGTACAGCATGTAGTGGATCAAGTATCTCAATTAGGATTGCAGAAACTTGTAACAGTAGTTGGACATGGTGCTGAAAAAGTACAAGAACAACTAGGGAACGTAAGTGAATTTGCATTACAAGCAGAACAACTTGGTACAGCACATGCTGTTGATCAAGCTGCTGATGTACTTGCAAATGAAGAAGGAACAACTTTAGTTATTTGTGGCGATACACCGCTTATAACGGCGGAAACAATGGAAGCATTGTTAAAGCATCATGAAGAAGCAGGGGCGAAAGCAACGGTGTTAACAGCATACATAGAAGAACCTGCTGGATATGGCCGTATTGTTCGTAATGAAAATGGCCATGTTGAAAAAATCGTTGAGCATAAAGATGCAAATGAAGTAGAGCTATCTATTAAAGAAATTAATACAGGTACGTATTGTTTTGATAATA
Source organism: Bacillus sp. UNC437CL72CviS29 (assembly GCF_000482345.1). Classification (NCBI taxonomy): domain Bacteria; kingdom Bacillati; phylum Bacillota; class Bacilli; order Caryophanales; family Bacillaceae; genus Bacillus; species Bacillus sp. UNC437CL72CviS29. The sequence continues at coordinate 19,218 of NZ_AXVB01000028.1, forward strand.
AAGCACTATTTGCTTCACTTTCTAAAGTTTCAAATGATAACGTACAAGGTGAATACTACCTTCCGGATGTTATTGAAATTTTGAAAAATGAAGGTCATATTGTATCAGCTTATCAAACAGAGCATTTCGATGAAACATTAGGTGTTAATGACAGAGTCGCTCTATCGCAAGCGGAAATGATTATGAAAAAACGTATCAACCAAAAAAATATGGTAAATGGTGTTACAATTATCGACCCAAGTAACACATATATTTCTGCGGATGCAATAATTGGCAGTGATACAGTTCTTCATCCAGGAACGATTATTGAGGGCAAAACTGTAATTGGTTCTGATTGTGAAATTGGTCCACATACAGTAATACGCGATAGTGAAATTGGAAACCAAACAACAATTCGTCAATCTACTGTACATGATAGTAAGATTGGTACGGAAGTTTCAGTTGGCCCATTTGCACATATTCGCCCAGATTCAGTTATTGGGGACGAAGTTCGCGTTGGAAACTTCGTGGAAATTAAAAAGACTGTTTTTGGTAATAGAAGTAAGGCTTCACACTTAAGCTATATTGGGGATGCACAAGTTGGAGAAGACGTGAATCTTGGGTGTGGTTCAATTACGGTGAACTACGATGGTAAGAATAAATTTAAAACGGTTATTGGAGACGGCGTATTTATTGGTTGTAATTCAAACCTTGTTGCTCCTGTAACAGTTGAAGATGGTGCTTATGTTGCGGCAGGATCTACAATTACTGAGACTGTTCCATCAAAAGCATTATCGATTGCACGTGCACGTCAAGTTAACAAAGAAGACTATGTTGATCAATTGCTGAATAAGAAAAAATCATAATGTGGAGGGTTAATCTAGATGTCGACTCAATATCTAAATTCTAATTTGAAAGTATTCTCTTTAAACTCTAATAAGGAACTTGCTGAGCAAATTGCAAAGCATATTGGAGTAGGGCTAGGAAAGTGTTCTGTTGACCGTTTTAGTGATGGAGAAGTTCAAATTAACATTGAAGAAAGTATTCGTGGTTGCGATGTATTCATTATTCAATCTACAAGCTTCCCAGTAAACGAACATATCATGGAATTACTTATTATGATTGATGCATTAAAACGTGCATCTGCAAAAACAATTAATATCGTTATTCCTTACTATGGTTATGCGCGTCAAGACCGTAAAGCGCGTTCTCGTGAACCAATTACGTCAAAACTTGTAGCAAACTTGCTTGAAACAGCAGGTGCAACTCGTGTAATCACTCTAGATTTACATGCTCCACAAATTCAAGGTTTCTTTGATATTCCAATCGACCACTTAATGGGTGTACCGATTCTTTCTGATTACTTTGAGACAAAAGGTCTTAAAGATATCGTAATCGTATCTCCTGACCACGGTGGTGTAACACGTGCAAGAAAAATGGCGGACCGCCTAAAAGCGCCAATCGCTATTATTGATAAACGCCGCCCACGTCCGAATGTATCGGAAGTTATGAATATCATTGGTAACATTGAAGGTAAGACAGCAATTTTAATTGATGACATCATTGATACAGCTGGTACAATTACATTAGCAGCAAACGCTCTTGTTGAGAACGGTGCTTCTGAAGTATATGCTTGCTGTACACACCCAGTTTTATCTGGTCCAGCAATTGAGCGTATTCAAAATTCAAATATTAAAGAGTTAGTTGTTACAAACTCTATCGTATTACCAGAAGAGAAGAAAATTGACAAAGTACACGAGCTTTCTGTTGCTCCATTAATCGGAGAAGCAATCATTCGCGTTTATGAAGAAGAATCTGTGAGTGTATTATTCAATTAATTGGATAGAATGAGACGTAACCAAATTTGGTTACGTCTTTTCGTATCGTAAAAAGAAAGTAGTGGTACAAGAATGAAATTAATAGTAGGACTTGGGAACCCAGGTAGAGAATATGAATTAACAAGGCATAATATCGGATTTATGGGAATTGATGAACTTGCGAAGCGCTGGGGTATTTCTTTAAATGAACAAAAGTTTAAAGGTATGTATGGTTCAGGGTTTGTTAATGGTGAAAAAGTAATTTTATTAAAGCCGTTGACGTATATGAACTTATCTGGAGAAAGTATCCGTCCGCTTATGGATTACTATAAAATTGATGTGGAAGATTTTGTTGTCATGTACGATGATTTGGATATTCCAGTAGGTAAATTGCGTCTTCGTATGAAAGGTAGTGCAGGCGGTCATAATGGTGTGAAATCGACAATTTCTCATTTAGGAACACAAGAGTTTCAACGTATTCGTATGGGGATTGATCGTCCGAAAAATGGCATGAAAGTAGTGGACTATGTATTAGGACGTTTTACAGCAGAAGAGCTGCCAGAGGTAAATCATTCTATTGAAAAAGCTGCGGATGCATGTGAAGAGTGGTTAAAGAAACCATTTCTTCAAATTATGAATACTTTTAACGGTTAATGTTCTAATTTGGAATATTTTGCGATGTTTTTATCCATACTAGTAGTAATTGTACACTTAGGAGGATAGTATGGAAGGACATTATTACTGTAGACATTGTGGGGGTAAAGTGGGTTCCATTACGGCAGAAAAGGTATACAGCAAAGTTTTATTTCAACTAACAGAGCAAGAACGATTGGATATGATTCATTTTCATGAAAATGGAAATATACATATAAAAACAATCTGTGAGTCGTGCCAAGAAACGCTCTCATCTTATCCGGAATATTATGAGTATGAAAAATTTTTGCAATAAAATGTTGTCGCTTTGGCATGCCCAAAGCATTTTTCTGTTTTCTTTTTCCAAAATATTTGCATAAAAATATATTAACTTGCTCTTTTATGTTGAGAGGAGTTTTGAAAATGATAGGGTTATTAGAGCAATTTTATAAAAATAAAGAAATACAATCCATTATTAATGGACTAGAAGAGGGATTGAAAGAACAGCTTGTATCAGGTATGGCAACTTCTTCTCGTTCTCTATTAATGGCTGCTTTATATAAGAAAACAAAGCAGTCACAGCTTGTTGTGACACATAATCTGTATCAAGCACAAAAAGTATATGAGGATTTAGTATCACTGCTTGGTGAAAAAGATGTTTGGCTATATCCAGTTAATGAATTAATTGCGTCAGAAATTGGGGTTGCAAGCCCTGAGCTTAAGGCGCAGCGCATTGAAGTGTTAAACCGTTTAGCTATGGGAGAGGACGGTATTATCGTCGCTCCTGTTGCCGGATTACGTAGATTTTTACCAATAAAAGAATTATGGAAGCAAAAACAAATCGAGATTAGTCTAGGGCAAGAGATTGATTTAGATGCATTGCTTCATATGTTGCATGATATAGGATATGAACGTAAGTCAATGGTAGAAGCTCCTGGAGAATTTAGTTTGCGCGGGGGAATATTGGATATTTATCCGTTAACTGAAGAATTACCGTTTCGTATAGAATTCTTTGATACGGAAGTAGATTCTATTCGCTTATTCGATGTAGAAGAACAACGCTCTCAAGACAAAAAAGAAAGCGTAAGATTCGGTCCTGCGACGGAATTTTTATTTTCAAAAGATGAATTGAAATTAGGGGTAGAGCGTCTTGAAGAAGGTTTAATGAAGACGATGCAGAGGCTCTCTGATGATAAAATTAAGACAGCGGTACTGGAAACTGTTAGTCATGAGATAGAAATATTAAAAAACGGACAGACAATAGAGCAAATGTTTAAATATTTATCTATCTTTTATAAAGAACATGCTAGTCTAATAGACTATTTACCGGAGAATGGTGTTGTTATTTTAGATGAAATTTCGCGCATTCAAGAAACGGCATCACACCTTGAGGCAGAAGAAGCAGAATGGTATACATCGCTTCTGAGTGAAGGGACAATTATTCAGGATTTGGAGTTCTCTCATCAATTTGAAGAGTTTTTACATCATAAAAAAAGAAGCTTCGTATATTTAACATTATTTTTGCGCCACATTGCGCATACGCACCCGCAAAATATTGTTAATGTAACTTGTAAAACAATGCAGGACTTTCATGGGCAAATGCAGCTGTTAAAAACAGAAATTGATCGATGGACTGAAGGGAATTTCACGACAGTTGTATTAGGAACAGATGAAGAACGCGCAAAAAAATTACAATATATTTTAAGTGATTATGATATTGAAGCAGATATTATAGAATCTACAGATATATTGCTTCCTGGTCGTCTTCAAATCGCTGTAGGTGATTTGCATGCAGGTTTTGAAATGCCGATGCAGAAGTTTGTTGTTATTACAGAAAAAGAGCTTTTCCATAAAAAAGTAAAAAAATCACAACGTAAGCAAAAACTATCCAATGCAGAGCGTATTAAAAGTTATTCTGAGTTAAAAGTTGGCGACTACGTTGTTCACGTGAATCATGGTATTGGTAAATTTTTAGGAATTGAGACCCTAGAAATTAATGGTGTTCATAAAGATTATTTGAATATTAAATATCAAGGTAATGATAAGTTATATGTGCCAATTGAACAAATTGATCAAGTACAAAAATATGTAGGGTCAGAAGGTAAGGATCCGAAAGTTTATAAACTAGGCGGAAATGATTGGAAGAAGGTCAAAACGAAGGTAGAAAAATCGGTTCAGGATATTGCGGATGACTTAATTAAGTTGTATGCAGAGCGTGAAGCTTCAAAAGGATATGCATATACGCCAGACACTGCCGAACAGCAGGAGTTCGAATCATCTTTCCCATACCAAGAGACCGAGGATCAGTTGCGTTCTATTGAAGAAATTAAGAAAGATATGGAACGTGGGCGTCCGATGGATCGACTTCTATGTGGTGATGTTGGATATGGTAAAACAGAAGTTGCGATTCGTGCGGCATTTAAAGCAATTATGGATGAAAAGCAAGTTGCGATTTTAGTACCGACAACGATTCTTGCGCAACAACACTATGAAACGATTCGAGAGCGTTTTCAAGATTACCCAATTAATATTGGATTGCTAAGCAGGTTCCGTACTAGAAAACAACAAAATGAAACGATTAAAGGTTTAAAAGATGGAACGGTTGATATTGTTATTGGAACACATCGCATTTTATCTAAAGATGTAACCTATAAAGATTTAGGTTTACTCATTATCGATGAAGAGCAGCGATTTGGTGTTACACATAAAGAAAAAATTAAACAATTGAAAGCAAATGTTGACGTATTAACATTAACAGCAACGCCAATTCCACGTACGCTCCATATGTCTATGCTAGGTGTACGAGATTTATCTGTTATTGAGACGCCACCAGAAAACCGTTTCCCGGTACAAACATATGTGGTGGAGTATAATCCAGGATTAATTCGAGAAGCGATAGAACGGGAACTTGCGAGGGGCGGCCAAATTTATTTCTTATATAATCGTGTTGAAGATATTGAAAGAAAAGCAGATGAAATCTCTATGTTAGTTCCAGAAGCACGTGTGACGTATGCACATGGAAAAATGAATGAGGGTGAATTAGAATCTGTCATGTTATCATTTTTAGATGGACAGCATGATGTTCTTGTAAGTACCACAATTATTGAAACAGGCGTTGATATTCCTAATGTAAATACATTAATTGTATTTGATGCCGATCGCATGGGATTATCACAGCTTTATCAGCTTCGTGGACGCGTTGGTCGTTCAAACCGCGTTGCTTATGCATACTTTGCTTATAAGCGTGATAAAGTGTTATCAGAGGTCGCTGAGAAGCGTTTGCAGGCAATAAAAGAATTTACAGAGCTTGGATCTGGATTTAAAATCGCAATGCGAGATTTATCTATTCGTGGTGCTGGAAACTTGTTAGGTGCTGAGCAACATGGATTCATCGATTCCGTCGGATTTGATTTATATTCCCAAATGTTAAAGGATGCAATCGAGCAGCGTAAAGGAACGCAAGGGGTTGAAAATGTAATTGATGTTGAAATTGATTTAGAAGTGGATGCATATTTACCAGATGCTTATATTTCTGATAGTAAGCAAAAAATTATGATGTACAAACAATTTAGAGGTGTCTCTACAATTGAAGATATTGAGGAATTGCAAGAAGAAATGATTGATCGTTTTGGCGATTATCCGCAAGAAGTTGGATATCTATTGCAAATTGCAAATATTAAAGTATTGGCAACGAAAGAACAGATTGAGCTAATTAAACAAACAAAATTTGAAGTGACATTTTTATTCTCAGAGCAAGCAAGTCAAAATATTGATGGTGGAAAATTATTCATGCTCGGTAATAGCTTTGGGCGCATGATTGGCCTTGGTATGGAAGGTTCTCGTTTGAAAATTGTTATGAAAACGAATGGATTAGATACATCAAAATGGTTAACAATTGCCGAAAATTTATTAAAAGGCTTGCCTGATGTGAAAAAAGAAGTAATAAATGCCTAAAACAAAATAAAAAATGTAATTCGACGTGCATAGAAGAACTAATGTGTAAAATACTATGTTTAACAGTTGGTGATTTTTACATGAACAGGTAAATTCACCACTTTCATCATCAGTAGAAAGTGAGGCAGCATTAGAATGAAAGCAACTGGAATCGTACGTCGAATTGATGATTTAGGTAGGGTAGTAATTCCGAAAGAAATTCGTAGGACTCTTCGTATCCGAGAAGGGGACCCGTTAGAAATTTTTGTTGATCGCGATGGAGAAGTAATTTTGAAAAAATATTCTCCGATTAGTGAATTAGGTGATTTTGCAAAAGAATATGCTGATGCTTTATACGATAGCTTAGGACATAACGTACTCGTATGTGATCGCGATTCCATTATCGCTGTAGCTGGGGTATCAAAAAAAGAATACTTAAATAAAAGTGTCGGTGATTTAATCGAAAAAACGATGGAAGATCGAAAGTCTGTTGTTATGACAGATGAAAGTGAAATTTCGATTATTGATGGGGTAACTGAAAAGGTTAGCTCTTATACAGTTGGCCCAATTGTCGCAAATGGGGATCCAATTGGAGCTGTTATCATTTTTTCAAAAGAAGCGATTATAAGTGAAGTAGAGCATAAGGCGGTAAATACCGCTGCAAGCTTTTTAGCAAAACAAATGGAACAGTAATTTTTCTTAATTATAATGTTTGTTATAAAAAGGAATTTTTTTCGGAAAATAGGATTGTATTTCATTAAAAGGTAGCGTCTTGCTACCTTTTTTATTGTATAAATCTAAAAAGAAGCCTGTTTTTTTCTTTGTGATATAATACGAGGGATGAGAATAGGAAAAGGAGTTTTCTCGTATGGAAGCGAAGAAGTATCAAGCTTTTTGGCGCGGGGCTATTATATTAACGATTGCAAGTTTTATTACGAAAGTATTAAGCGCTTTTTACCGTATTCCATATCAAAATATAGCGGGTGATGTGGGTTTTTATATTTATCAACAAATTTACCCGTTTTATGGATTTTGTTTAATTTTAGCTACTTATGGTTTTCCCATCATCATTTCTAAGATGGTAGCAGGGCGTTTGGAACAAGGGAAGCAAGAAGAGGCAGAGGAGATTATTTGTGTTTCTTTTTGGTTTTTATTGGGAATTGGCTGTATAGGTTTCTTTACAGTGTTTTTTGGTGCTCACACAATTGCTTCAGTTATGGGTGATGTAAATTTAGATAAACTGCTAAGAGTTATTTCGTTTTCATTCTTGTTAATGCCTTTTTTATCTGTTGCAAAAGGATACTTTCAAGGATTTAACAATATGATGCCGACAGCTATATCACAAGTGATGGAGCAAACGATTCGTGTTTCAATTATTGTGTTTTTATCGCTGTTTCTCATGGCACATCAATTTGATTTATATACAGTTGGAGCAGGGGCGATGTTTGGATCGATTGCAGGTGGATGTATCGGCATAATCGTGCTTTTATTTTATATGCGACATAATTTCCGTTCAATTTTTTTGCGAGGATGGAAAAGGATACGAAATAAGAAAGAGATAATTCGAATCCTTTTTTGGCAAGGAATAGCTATTTGTGTTAGTAATTTAGTGTTAATTTTTATCCAAATGGCAGATTCAGTTTCATTTTATACTTTGCTTATTCAGGCAGGAGAACCAGGAGAAATTGCAAAAGTATTAAAGGGCGTTTACGACAGAAGTATTCCTCTTATGCAGCTTGGTACAGTTGTGACAACTTCGTTTTCACTTTCGCTTATTCCGATTATTACAGCGGCGAAAGAGCGAGGGGATAGACTGTTTATTCAACAAAAGGTGCAGTTAGCACTGAAGATAACTTTTGTAATTGGCGTTGCAGCTTCATTAGGGCTAGCGTGTATTATTAAACCGACAAATATTATGTTGTTTGAAAATAGTGAGGGATCAAGTGTATTAGCTATTTTAGCTGTTACTATTTTATTTAGTTCCTTATCCATTACAACAGCTTCTATCCTGCAAGGGCTTGGTCAAACTGTAAAGCCAGCGTTGTTTGTTGTATTTGGTGGGTGTCTAAAATTATTGTTCAATTATATATTAATGCCACAATTGGGTGTAACTGGAGCGGCTGTAGCAACGGTAATTTCACTTATGGTTATTGCCTTATTAAATAGTGCTTTGCTTATTCGAGTTATAGAAGAGCCGCTCATTCAGAAACAAAGCATATTGGGTATAACGGTCAGTGGATTAGGAATGGCTATTATATTAATGCTATTTATGTTTATTTATGAAGGATTTGGACTAGCAAGTGATGAAGGACATAGAGGCTTGGCTGTAGTAGAAGCATTACTAGGCGTAGTGATTGGCGGCTTGGTATATCTATTTTTAATTATGAAATTTAATGTTTTTACAAAAAAAGAATTAGGAACTGTTATGAAGCAAGAAAAGGTACAAGCTTCATTGAAGAAGAGTGGATAGAGGTGAATGGTTGTGAGTAGAGTAATCACGATTTTAGGATTAGGTGCTGGTGAGTTAGACCAGCTGACAATGGGTGTGTACAGAAAGATAAAAGAAGCAGATCATATGTATATTCGTACGAAGGAACACCCAGTTATTGAAGAATTAGAAAAAGAAGGTGTAAAATATACAGCTTTTGATGATGTATATGAGGCGCATGATACATTTGAGATTGTGTACGAAACAATTGCAGATACGTTAATAGAACAAGCGCAAAGTACGGATATTGTATATGCTGTACCAGGTCATCCACTTGTTGCGGAGCGAACTGTTCAATTGCTTTTACAAAAAGGGAAAGAAAAGCAGATTAAGGTGCAAATTGAAGGTGGACAAAGCTTTTTGGATCCGATGTTTGCTAGTTTGAAGATAGACCCAATTGAAGGGTTTCAGTTGATTGATGCAACTTCATTTGAACGAGGTCAATTAGAATTACGCCAACATTTAATTTTTTGCCAAGTATATGATGCGTTTGTTGCATCTGAGGTGAAATTAACACTAATGGAGATGTTGCCAGATGAGTATGACGTGTACATTGTAACAGCTGCAGGGACGTCGTTTGAGCAAGTGAAAAAAGTTCCGCTCTATATGTTAGATCATGAAGCAGAATTGAACAATTTAACAAGCGTATATGTGCCGCCTGTTAATGAGAGAGCTTCTTTATATCAACAATTTGATGTGCTCCGAGAAATCATTGCTGAGCTTCGTGGACCAAATGGTTGTCCATGGGATAAAAAACAAACGCATCAGTCTTTAAAGAAATATTTAATTGAAGAAGCATATGAAGTGCTAGAAGCAATTGATGAGGAAGATGATGATCACTTGGTTGAAGAGCTTGGTGATGTGTTATTACAAGTTATGCTTCATGCTCAAATTGGAGAAGATGAGGGTTGGTTCTCCGTTGATGATATTATCCGAACGCTATCTGAGAAAATGGTACGTCGTCACCCGCATGTATTTGGAAATATGGATGTGGAGAATGCGGAAGAAGTTGTTTCAAATTGGGAAGAAATTAAAAAACAAGAAAAGGGACATGTAAGGGAATCTATTTTAACAGGAATTCCTAAAAGTTTGCCACAATTAATGCGTGCGTATGAAATTCAGAAAAAAGCAGGAACAGTTGGTTTTGATTGGGATGATGTACAGCCAATGATGGAGAAAGTTTTTGAAGAATTGAAAGAGTTCGAGCAAGAAGTTGCAAAGCTGGATAAGGAAAAAATGTTAAGTGAATTTGGAGATTTATTATTTGCTTTTGTTAATATTGCTCGTTACTATAAACTGAATCCAGAAGAAGCATTGCATACAACAAATGAAAAATTTATAAGCCGATTTATATACATGGAAGCGAAAGTAGCTGAAATGAATAAGGAAATGCAGGAATTAACTTTAGAGCAAATGGACGCTTTATGGGAAGAAGCAAAACAGATAGAGAATCAATAAGGGGGGAAATGAGATGCGTTTAGATAAATTTTTGAAAGTGTCACGTTTAATTAAAAGAAGAACATTGGCAAAAGAAGTAGCCGACCAGGGAAGAATTATGATTAATGGGCAAGCTGCAAAGGCAAGTTCTGATGTAAAAGTAGATGACGAGCTAACAATTCGTTTTGGGCAAAAGGTAGTAACTGTAAAGGTAAATGAGTTAAAAGAAACAACGAAAAAAGAAGATGCAGCTAACATGTATACAGTAGTTCGTGAAGAGAAAGTGAAAGCAGAAGAAGGCTTGTTCTAAATTATTTCATCTCCTCATACATTATTTACTAGATAGTATAAAGCTATGGGGGGATTGACGTGAATAAGGGCTACTCAGCTTTGTCTTCTAATCAACAGAATGTTTCTGTAGAGCATGATATTATTATGCGTGGTAGACGTGTAATAGATATTACAGGCGTAAAACAAGTAGAGAGTTTTGATAGTGAAGAGTTTTTATTAGAAACTGTAATGGGGTTTTTAACAATTCGTGGTCAAAACTTACAAATGAAAAATTTAGATGTAGAAAAAGGCATTGTATCCATTAAAGGGAAAATTCATGAGATGTTGTACATTGATGAAAATCAAGGGGAGAAAGCTAAAGGATTCTTTAGTAAGTTGTTTAAATGAGTTTAACGATTCAACTGTATACAATGCTTTCTATGATTGGAATGGGTGCTTGGATTGGGGCGGCGTTAGATACATACCAACGTTTTTTAAAGCGACCACAGCGTAAGCGTTGGCTTGTATTTATATATGATATACTGTTTTGGATTGTCCAAGCACTGTTTGCCTTTTACGTATTGCTCATTGTAAATGAAGCTGAATTACGTATATATGTTTTTGTAGCTTTGCTTTGTGGCTTTGCTGCATATCAAAGCTTATTGAAAGCAGTGTACATGCGAGTATTGAATTTTCTCATTTATGTTTTTGTGCAAACGATACAATTTTTTATTCAAATTGTACAGCTACTTATGATAAAACCTGTTATTATTATAGCGCAGCTTATTATTGCTTTTATATTATTCTTATTTCGTATACTATTTTCAATCGGGCGTGTGTTGTGGAAATGTTCTGCATGGATATTACTTTTGGTATGGAAAGTTTTTTTCTGGCCTGTTCGATTTCTTACTTTGCTTATATGGAAACATCTCCCTAATCGTGTTAAACTTTTTATAAAGAGATATGTGGGAATACTGGAACATACAAAGAAATTGAAGAAGTATATCTGTCAAATCTGGGAGCGTATAAAAAAGAAGTTAGGGGGACCTCGGAAATGAGGGAACTGAAGCAAAGAATGATCGTAGAACAGAATCCAAATTCTGTAAAAGAACATATAATACAAACGAACGAAAACAGGAAGCGATTATATCGCCGATTAGCAGTTTTTTTTGTGTTTGCTTTTACAACTATTGCGAGTATTAGCGTAACGTTTTATCAACAAAATAGTTCCATTAAAGCAAAAGAAGTAAAGATTGAAGAGATGAAAAAAGAATTGGGTTCATTAACAAAGAAAGAAAAAAAATTACAAGATGATGTTCAAAAGTTGAATGACGAAGAGTATGTTTTAAAGATTGCTAGGAGGGATTATTTCTTCTCTGGAAAAGGAGAGATAATTTTTCCTGTTTCTAAGTAGAGTGTGTCTTATTGACACTATATTTTAGGATTATATATAATAAAGTAAAATTTGACTTTTTAATCACTAAGGAGGAGCATTTTTTTTATGTCAATCGAGGTAGGCAGCAAGTTACAAGGTAAAGTAACAGGTATTACAAATTTTGGGGCTTTTGTGGAGCTGCCAGAAGGCTTAACGGGTCTTGTTCATATTAGTGAAGTTGCTGATAATTATGTGAAGGATATTAATGATCACTTAAAAGTAGGCGATGAAGTAGAAGTAAAAGTTATTAATGTTGAAAAAGATGGGAAAATCGGTCTATCTATCAAAAAAGCGAAAGAACGTGTAAGACCAGAAGGAGATCGTCCACGCGGTGAATACCAACGTGGTGGTGATCAACAACGTTCTGGACGTCCGCAACGCAATCGTTCTTTTAACAGAGATAACCGTGGTGGCCGTGATAACGGTGGGAATCAAAAAGAAACATTCGAGCAAAAGATGGCACGCTTTTTAAAAGACAGTGAAGATCGTTTAACTTCTTTAAAGCGTAATACAGAATCTAAACGTGGTGGCCGTGGCGCTCGTCGCGGATAAAACGAACGTTTTATTTTTCACATATAGAGAGGTGCCCAGGGTAATTTACTCGGGGTGCTTTTTTATGTAAATGAGTGTATTAAAAAAAAGAATAAAAAACTTTTTGAAACGTGTTGACTTTAAAACGTATTTGATATAAGATACTAATTGTCCGTTAAATAAGACGACATGGCGGTGTAGCTCAGCTGGCTAGAGCGTACGGTTCATACCCGTGAGGTCGGGGGTTCGATCCCCTCCGCCGCTATATTTATTTTAACGGCCCGTTGGTCAAGTGGTTAAGACACCGCCCTTTCACGGCGGTAACACGGGTTCGAATCCCGTACGGGTCATCTAAAAAAGATCATGCATATACGCATGATCTTTTTTTGTTAAAAAATTGTAAAGAAGTACAAAGCTTCTACAAAAACACCTTTTATTTTTTGAATTTTCACTCCTTTATAAGTGTTTGGCCTTAACAACTTGTATATATATAGGTTTATTTTGAATAAAAAGTCGAACGATTATGTAGGTGAGAACTGTTGTTTTGACAAAAACCCCAATAATTATCTTTTATAATGACAGTAATTAAACTATGCAGGTGGTGTTAAAAATATGCCAAAAGCAGGAAGGAACACTGTAAACACAAGTACACTGGCTATGAATGATGGGCAACTCAGATCAATCACATGGACAAGCAAGTTGAAAGTGAAATTAGAGCAAGTTTTCTTTAGATGGGGATTTGTTATTGCTGTAATCGGTTTTCTTTTAGGACGAGCATATATATTAACGAACATTTTGCCGTTTGCACTACCATTTTTTGCTGCTGTTTATGTAATGAAACGTGATAAGATGCCGCTCGCATTTCTTGCCCTTATGGGTGGTGCGCTTTCCGTTTCAATAGATAATTTGTTTTTTGCCTTTGCATCTATTTTTACTTTCTTCATTTATAATATCTTCTTTAGTCGGTTTACACGTAAAATTGTTGGACTTGTACCATTTCAAGTATTTATCTCCGCATTAACCGCACATCTCGCTGTTGTTTACTTCGCGCAGCAAACTGTCACGACATATGATTTACTCGTAAGTACCATTGAAGCAGGACTTAGTTTTGTTTTAACAATGATTTTTTTACAAAGTGTGCCATTGCTAACAGAAAGAAAAGGGAAACAGCAAGCATTGGAAACAGAAGAAATTGTTTGTTTAATTATATTACTTGCATCTGTATTAACAGGTACAACAGATTGGTTTATTTACGACGCCTCAGTTCAACATATTTTTACTAGATATTTAGTACTATTATTCGCTTTTGTTGCAGGTGCAGCTACTGGTTCAACAGTAGGGGTTGTTACGGGATTGATATTGAGTTTAGCAAATGTAGCTAGTTTGTCTCAACTTAGCTTATTAGCCTTTTCGGGGTTACTTGGTGGATTATTAAAAGAAGGAAAGCGTCTTGGAGTTAGCTTAGGGTTGTTAATTGGTACAAGTTTAATTACATTATACGTCGATAAACAAACGAATATTATAACAACTTTAATAGAATCTGGAGTAGCGATAGGGTTCTTTCTATTAACGCCAAAGGTAATTATTGATCGGTTTGCTAAATTTATGCCAGGAACACAAGAGCATTCTCATGATCAACAACAATATTTAAGAAGAATGCGTGATGTTACGGCGAATAAAATTAATCAGTTTGCAAATGTATTCTCTGCATTATCTAATAGTTTTTCAATATATGGATATGTGGAAGAAGAGGACAAGGAGACGGAGGCTGATTTATTTTTAAGTACAATTACAGCAAAGACATGCCAATCGTGTTTTAAAAAGGATCAATGCTGGGTAGTGAATTTCGATAAGACATATGATTATATGAAACAAATTATGGCTGAAACAGAAGAAGGAACGCTTCAACATAACCGTAAGTTGGTTCGTGAGTGGGAAAAACACTGTGTAAGAGGAAAAAAAGTAACAGATTTAATGGCAGGGGAATTAGGTCATTTCTATGAGGGTCAAAAGTTACGAAAACAAATGAAAGAGAATCGTAGAATTGTGGCAGAACAATTATTAGGTGTCTCGAAAGTAATGGAAGATTTTGCGAAAGAAATTCAGCGTGAACGAGAAAATCATCAAGTGCAGGAAGAGCGGATTTTACAAGCATTTCGTGATTTTGGTGTTGAGGTAGAACATGTTGATATTTATTGTTTAGATAGAGGAAATATTGATATTGAAATGATGATTCCTGCGGCATCTAATCAACATGGTGAATGTGAAAAATTAGTTGCTCCGATGCTTTCGGATATTTTAAAAGAAAATATTGTGGTTAAACATGAGGAGCCTTCTGCTTATCCAAATGGTCATAGTATGATATCTTTTGGGTCAGCAAAAACATTTTCTCTTGATACAGGGCTTGCTACAGCAGCAAAAGGAGGAGGATTTGTATCAGGGGATTCGTATGCGATGATGGATTTAAGTGTTGGAAAGTATGCTCTTGCTATTAGTGATGGAATGGGAAATGGACAAAGGGCACATATGGAAAGTAAAGAAACGGTCAAATTGTTACAAAAAATACTGCAATCCGGTATTGATGAAGAAATTGCCATTAAGTCTATTAATTCAATTCTTTCATTGAGAACGACAGAGGAAATGTTTACGACGCTCGACTTAGCTATGGTAGATTTACGTGACGCGAGCGCTAAGTTCTTAAAAATTGGTTCAACACCAAGCTTTGTAAAACGTGGAAATACCGTTTTTAAAATAGAAGCAAGCAATTTGCCAATGGGAATTATTGAGGATGTTGAGGTAGATGTTGTTGGTGAACAATTAAAAACAGAAGATATTCTAGTTATGATGAGCGATGGGATTTTTGAAGGAGCACAGCATGTGGAAAACCATGAATTGTGGATGAAACGTAAAATTAAAGAACTGCAAACAGATGATCCGCAAGAAATTGCTGATATTATTATGGAAGAGGTTATTCGTTCTGGTGATGGTTATATTAATGACGATATGACAATTGTCGTTGCGAAGGTAAAGAAGAATATGCCAAAGTGGGCTACGATTCCACTTGTGGGGAAACAAGCGCAATAGGGGAGTGTAAGTTTTCAAAATTTGGTTCTGAGGTCTAGGGTAATACCTAGGCCTTTTTTTATAGGAGGAATTAGTTTCATTTGTCCTGTGAAGATAGGAGATGGATGTAAGATAAAAATGTGAATTTTGTACATCTTTTTTTTGCACAAAGTTTGTAAAAGTTGTACCATTATAAGCAAGGTAAGATATTGTTTTTTTGTTTAATGAAAGGTGATTGCAAAGTTGAAAGATACATTTGTTGAAAAGGTAGATGAGTTTGCAAAACGGCATGATGTATTAAAAGAACATTCGACAATTGTTGTAGGAGTCTCTGGAGGCCCTGATTCTTTAGCTCTTTTATATTATCTATTAGAGAAACGGGAAGAGAAAGAATTGAAAATTGTAGTTGCGCATGTAGATCATATGTTTAGAGGAGATGAATCCTACAAAGACTTACAATTTGTGGAGAAACTTTGTCAGAAGATCGGGGTTATTTGCGAAACGATAAGAATTAATGTGTCGCAATATCAACAGCAATATGGAATGAATGCACAGGTGGCTGCTAGAGAATGCCGATATGCATTTTTGGAAAGAATAATGAGGAAATATGGTGCATTGTATGTAGCCCTTGGACATCATGGAGATGACCAAGTGGAGACGATTTTAATGCGCCTCGTCCGAGGGAGTACTCCAAAGGGATATGCGGGAATTGCTGTGAAGCGTCCTTTCCACAATGGGTATTTAATTAGACCGTTATTAGCGGTAACAAAGGAAGAAATCAATGCTTATTGTAATAGGCTAGGGATTACACCTCGCATGGATCCGAGTAACGAAAAGGAAGTATATACAAGGAATCGATTGCGTAAGCATGTTCTACCTTATTTAAAAGAGGAAAATTCGCATGTGCATGAGAAATTTCAAAATTTTAGTATGCTTATGCAAGAGGATGAGGCGTATTTGCAGGAATTAGCTTTTGAAAAGATGAATAAAGTAATTACAAAGAAAAGTAATAAACACATCGTCTTATCAATTCCTGCCTTTGAATCCATGCCTATGCCTTTACAAAGAAGAGGGATTCAACTAATATTAAACTATCTTTATGAATACAAGATTCCGTCTTCGCTTTCTTCTATACATATTGACAAAGTTATTGCATTTTTTAAGCGAACGCAACCTTCAGGCTCACTTGACTTTCCTAGTGACCTAAAAATTGTTCGTACATATGAAGAATGTAGTTTCCGGTTTAAACAAGAAATTGTTTTTCCTTTTTCACAAGTTTTATCAGTACCTGGTGCCGTTACATTAGCAAACGGGGATGAGCTTGTAGCAGAAGTAAATGAGGAAATACCAAGCAACATGAATGAAACGGTATTTGTTGCTAAGTATAATGATATATCATATCCTCTTCATATCCGCTCTAGAGAAAATGGAGATCGCATGTCAATACAAGGTATGAGTGGCACAAAAAAGATAAAAGCTATTTTTATCGAGGCAAAAGTACCAAAAGAAAAAAGAGAAGAGTGGCCGATTGTTTGTGATGCAAGAGGGAATATTATTTGGGTTCCATTGTTAAAACGATCTGCATTTGCCATTTCACATGGAACAACAGATAAGGATAAATATATGATTATTCACTACAAAAGCAAGGAGTCTTCCAGGAGGATAATGAAATGATGAATCAAGATATCGAAAAAGTATTAATTTCCGAAGAACAAATACAAGAAAAGGTGCACGAGCTAGGTGCAATTATTGCAGAGGATTATAAACATACAGTACCTCTTGCAATTGGTGTATTAAAGGGTGCAATGCCATTTATGGCAGACTTATTAAAAAGAACAGATACATATCTTGAAATGGATTTTATGGCTGTTTCTAGCTACGGTCATTCTACAGTTTCAACAGGTGAAGTGAAAATTTTAAAGGACCTTGATACTTCTGTAGAAGGTCGCGATATTTTAATCGTTGAAGATATTATTGATAGCGGTCTTACATTAAGCTACTTAGTGGACCTATTCAAATATCGTAAGGCGAAATCTGTAAAGATTGTTACGCTATTAGATAAGCCAACAGGTCGCAAAGTAGACCTAAAAGCAGATTACGTTGGATTTACTGTTCCTCATGAATTTGTAGTAGGATATGGCTTAGATTATAAGGAGCAATATCGTAATCTTCCTTATGTTGGAGTATTAAAACCAAGTGTTTACTCAAATTAATTAACTACAGGCGTTATCATTGGATAGGAAAGTTTTTCTATGTTACGATTTACTATAGTGTTTATGCCGTGAGAGGAGGTTAGGAATGAATCGTATCTTCCGTAATACCATCTTTTATTTACTGATATTCTTAGTAGTAATTGGAATCGTGAGCTATTTTAATGGTTCAACACAAAAAACGACATCAGTTAGCTACGATAAATTCATTACTAAACTTGAAAAGGGTGAAGTGCGTAATGTGCAACTTCAACCAAAGAATGGTGTATTTGAGGTAAAAGGACAATTTAGCAATGCTAGTAAGGAAGAGCAATTTGTTACTTATGCGCCAAATACTGAAGAATTACAAAAGAAAATTAATGACAAAGCACAAGGTGCTGAAGTAAAGTATCAACCAGCTGAAGAAACAAGTGCTTGGGTGACATTCTTTACTTCTATTATCCCGTTTGTAATTATCTTCATTTTATTCTTCTTCTTACTAAACCAAGCTCAGGGCGGTGGTAGCCGTGTTATGAACTTCGGAAAGAGTAAGGCGAAGTTATACAATGATGAAAAGAAAAAAGTACGCTTCAGAGATGTAGCTGGAGCAGACGAAGAGAAACAGGAGCTTGTTGAGGTAGTAGAATTCTTAAAAGATCCTCGTAAGTTTGCTGAGGTTGGTGCCCGTATTCCTAAGGGTGTTCTATTAGTTGGACCTCCAGGGACAGGTAAAACATTACTTGCGCGTGCTGTTGCAGGTGAGGCTGGCGTTCCTTTCTTCTCTATCAGTGGTTCTGATTTCGTAGAGATGTTCGTCGGTGTCGGTGCTTCCCGTGTACGTGATTTATTTGAAAATGCGAAGAAAAATGCTCCTTGTATCATTTTTATCGATGAAATTGATGCGGTAGGTCGTCAACGTGGAGCGGGTCTTGGCGGTGGTCACGATGAGCGTGAACAAACGTTAAACCAACTTCTTGTTGAAATGGATGGATTCGGTGCAAACGAAGGTATTATTATCATCGCTGCAACAAACCGTCCTGATATTCTTGATCCAGCATTATTACGTCCAGGACGTTTTGATCGTCAAATTACAGTTGATCGTCCAGATGTAAATGGACGTGAAGCAGTACTGAAGGTACATGCTCGTAATAAGCCGCTTGATGAGGATATCAACCTAAGAGCGATTGCAACTCGTACACCAGGATTCTCTGGTGCAGATCTTGAAAACTTATTAAATGAAGCTGCGTTAGTAGCTGCGCGTCAAGATAAAAAGAAAATTGACATGTCTGATATCGATGAGGCGACGGATCGCGTGATTGCAGGTCCTGCTAAGAAAAGTCGTGTTATTTCTGAAAAAGAACGCAACATTGTCGCATTCCATGAAGCAGGTCACACTGTAATTGGTGTTGTACTTGATGAAGCGGATATCGTTCATAAAGTAACAATTGTCCCTCGTGGTCAAGCTGGTGGATATGCAGTAATGCTTCCGAAAGAAGATCGTTACTTCATGACAAAGCCAGAATTACTTGATAAAATCACTGGTTTACTCGGTGGCCGAGTGGCTGAGGAGATTGTATTTGGTGAAGTAAGTACAGGAGCTCACAACGACTTCCAACGTGCGACTGGCATTGCGAGACGTATGGTAACGGAATTTGGTATGAGTGATAAGCTTGGACCGATGCAGTTTGGTAGCTCACAAGGTGGTCAAGTGTTCTTAGGAAGAGATTTCCATTCAGAACAAAACTACAGTGATGCAATTGCACATGAAATTGACATGGAAATGCAAAGTATTATGAAAGAATGTTACGCTCGTGCAAAACAAATTCTTACTGAAAAACGTGATAAGCTAGATATTATTGCAAAAACACTACTTGAAGTGGAAACGTTAGATGCAGAGCAAATTAATCATTTATATGATTATGGAGTTTTACCTGAGCGTAAGAAGTCATCTGAAGATGTGAAAGTAAATATCACAATGAAAAAAGATGATGAGAACGTAGAAGATAAATAAAAAATGAAGGAGTGACAATAGTCACTCCTTTTTTCTATGCTGAGGAATTTATGTAATTGTATATAAATTTGAAGCTTCTTTGCATTAAAAATTGAAATGATAAACGATCTTTTTGTAAAATGATGAAGATGGAAAAACTGATTATATGGGTATGTATGATATGATGGCATTATAAGTTTTGTACATACTGCACAAATATAGATTAAATAAGATAAGTGGTGAGAATATGATTTTTGTATTGGATGTAGGGAATACAAATGCGGTACTTGGTGTATTTGAAGATGGGGAACTTCGCCAACATTGGCGTATGGAGACGGACCGTCATAAAACGGAAGATGAATATGGTATGTTAGTGAAACAGTTACTTGAACATGAGGGCCTTTCTTTCCAAGATGTGAAAGGAATTATTGTATCTTCGGTTGTACCACCAATTATGTTCGCCTTAGAGCGTATGTGTGAGAAGTATTTCAAAATTAAACCGCTTGTAGTGGGGCCAGGAATAAAAACAGGTTTAAATATTAAATATGAAAATCCACGTGAAGTTGGAGCGGATCGTATTGTAAATGCTGTAGCTGGCATCCAGTTATATGGAAGTCCTCTGATTATTGTCGATTTTGGAACGGCTACTACATATTGTTATATTAACGAGAATAAGCATTATATGGGTGGTGTAATTACACCGGGCATTATGATTTCAGCAGAGGCTTTATACAGTCGGGCAGCAAAACTTCCTCGTATTGAAATTACAAAACCAAGTAGTGTTGTTGGGAAAAATACGATAAGTGCAATGCAATCAGGGATTCTTTATGGATATGTTGGACAAGTGGAAGGTATTGTGAAGCGTATGAAAGAAGAAGCTAAACAAGAACCGAAAGTTATTGCAACTGGTGGATTAGCAAAATTAATTGCGGAAGAATCTAATGTAATTGATATTGTAGATCCGTTTTTAACATTGAAGGGCTTGTATATGTTATATGAACGTAATGCAAATTTACAACATGAGAAGGGTGAATAAATAAGGATGAAAGATTATTTAGTAAAAGCGTTAGCGTTTGATGGAGAGGTTCGTGCATACGGTGTACGTACAACAAATACAGTAAGTGAGGCACAAAGACGTCATGATACATGGCGGACTGCTTCTGCCGCGCTTGGGCGTTCGTTAACAGCTGGTACAATGATGGGAGCTATGTTAAAAGGTGACCAGAAGCTGACGATTAAAGTAGAAGGGAATGGTCCGCTCGGTCCGATTTTAGTGGATGCTCATGCAAATGGAGATGTACGTGGGTATGTAACGAATCCACATGTTGATTTCGAATCGACGGAGCAAGGTAAGTTACGTGTATATCAAGCTGTGGGTACAGAGGGTTCTTTAACGGTTATTAAAGATATCGGTATGCGTGAACCATTTATCGGACAATCTCCAATTGTTTCAGGTGAATTAGGAGAAGACTTCACATATTATTTCGCTGTTTCTGAGCAAACGCCTTCTTCTGTTGGTGTTGGAGTTCTTGTAAATGGGGATGATAGCATCTTAGCGGCTGGCGGATTTATTTTGCAGATTATGCCAGGTGCGCAAGAGGAGACAATTTCATTTATTGAGGAACGCCTACAAAAAATTCCGCCTGTGTCAAAGTTAATTGAACAAGGTCTTTCACCAGAAGAATTATTATATGAAGTATTAGGGAAAGACAAAGTGAAAGTATTAGAAACAATGGATGTTCAATTTAATTGTACATGTTCTCGTGAGCGTATTGAGAGTGTATTGATTAGTCTGGGTAAGAAAGAATTAGAACAAGTTCGTGAAGAAGAGGATGAGACAGAGGTGCATTGTCATTTCTGTAATGAACGATATAAATTTTCTAAAGAAGATATTACAAACTTAATTGAAAGCTTGTAATAAAATTGTTCATGGGGAATCAATCCTTCGAATGGATTGACAAATAGGGAATTTTCTGACAAAATTAAAAAATAGACAAAACCAATAAAAATACTCGGTGTTAGGAGTGACAGGAATGCGAGTGGCACAATCAGTTTCAGAATTAATCGGGAAAACGCCGATCGTTAAGTTGAACCGCATCGTAGAACAAGACAGTGCAGACATTTACTTAAAATTAGAATTTATGAATCCTGGAAGTAGCGTAAAAGATCGTATTGCACTATCCATGATCGAAGTTGCTGAGAAAAAAGGTTTATTAAAAGAAGGCGATACAATCATTGAGCCGACTAGCGGTAACACAGGAATTGGTTTAGCGATGGTGGCAGCTGCAAAAGGTTATAAGGCGATTTTAGTAATGCCAGAAACAATGAGTATCGAACGTCGTAACTTATTACGCGCTTATGGAGCAGAATTAGTATTAACTCCAGGTCCAGAAGGAATGGGTGGTGCAATTCGTAAGGCAACTGAATTGGCAAAAGATCATGGTTACTTTATACCACAACAATTCCAAAACCAGGCGAATCCAGAAATTCATCGTTTGACGACAGGTCCAGAAATTGTTGAGCAGATGGGCAATCAATTAGATGCATTTATTGCTGGTATCGGTACTGGTGGTACAATTACAGGTGCTGGTGAAGTGTTAAAGGAAACATATAAAGACATTAAAATTTATGCAGTAGAACCTGCGGATTCTCCAGTGTTATCTGGCGGAAAACCAGGTCCACATAAAATTCAAGGTATTGGGGCTGGATTTGTTCCTGAAACATTGGATGTAGAAGTATATGATGAAATTATTCAAGTGAAGACAGAACAGGCATTTGAATATGCAAGAAGGGTAGCTCGTGAAGAAGGTATTTTAGTTGGTATTTCTTCAGGTGCTGTCATTTATGCTGCGACAGAAGTTGCGAAAAAACTTGGTAAAGGGAAAAAGGTTCTTGTAATTATTCCAAGTAATGGTGAGCGTTATTTAAGCACTCCACTTTATCAATTTGAATCATAATCAGTGCGGTCAGAAGAAAGCATTCCTTAACAGGGATGCTTTTTCTTTTTTCGTTTGAAAATAGGAAAAGAGTGAATGACTAGAAAACTTCATGTAAAATAAGTAGTAGTAAAGTTAAATTATTTTCACTAGCTCTCAAGGATAATTATTTCCTATTAACTATCTGTAATTTGAGATGATTCGTCTAAGGGAGTGGGATAAAAGAAGACGGGGTGTTGATATGCAACGAAGAAAATCTTTAGCGCTTTCTATTCCATATCAGTTAGATTTTTTTAAGCAGTATAAGTTTCTTTCTCAGAATAAGAACCAACATATCTTACTAGAAAGTGGTCGCGGTGGTCGTTATACTATTGCAGGGCTTGATCCTGTAGCGGTAATTCGGGGGAAGAATGAAACGTTACATATAAGTGAAAGTGGTAAGGAAACAATACAAAGAGGGAATCCATTAGATTTGATGCAACATTATATGGAACAATGGAAAACGGATCATAATCCAAAGTATCCTCCGTTTCAAGGTGGTGCAATTGGATATTTTAGTTATGATTGTATCCGTTATATTGAGAAGCTTCCACCTCTTGCTAAGGATGATGTGGATATACCTGACGTATTCTTTTTATTATTCAATGATGTGTTTGTGTATGATCAAAAGGAAAAAGTGCTATGGATTATTACACATTATATAGATGAACGTGAAGAAGCGGAAAATCGTTTAAATGAATGGAAGAATCTTTGGTTGAAGGAAGCTCCTGAAGTTAAAGTACCATTTGAATGTCCTGAAAATAGAAATGAAGCAGTAGCTTTTACAGAAGAAGGATTTATGGAAGCTGTTCAGCGTATTCAAGAGTACATTGGAGCTGGGGATGTATTTCAAGTAAATCTGTCGACAAGGCAAGAGAAAACATTGCAAACACATCCGCTCGAAATTTATACGAGTCTTCGTGAAATTAATCCATCACCATATATGGGGTATTTAGAACTTGGAGATTTTCAAATTGTTAGTGGCTCACCTGAATTATTAATTAAAAAGCAAGGGACTGAAGTGAGTACTCGTCCGATTGCTGGCACGCGTTCTCGAGGGAAGGATGAGCAAGAAGACGAGAGTTTGGCGAAAGAGTTAATTGAAAATGAAAAAGAACGAGCGGAACACGTGATGCTTGTAGATTTAGAGCGAAATGATTTAGGGCGAGTTTGTAAGTACGGGACTGTTGAAGTAGATGAATTTATGGTAATTGAAAAATATTCGCATGTTATGCATATAGTTTCTAATGTTCGTGGAGAGGTCCGGGAAGATAAGGATGCTTTTGATTTAGTAAGAGCTGTGTTTCCGGGTGGAACGATTACGGGAGCACCTAAAATACGTACAATGGAAATTATAGAAGAATTAGAACCGGTTCGCCGTGGGATTTATACAGGTTCAATTGGTTGGATTGGTTATTCAGGGGATATGGAGTTAAATATTGTGATTCGGACGCTTCTTGCAAAGGATGGACAAGCGTATGTGCAGGCCGGGGCAGGAATTGTAATTGATTCAAATCCGAAAAATGAGTATAAAGAGTCGTTAAAAAAAGCAATCGCTCTATGGCGTGCAAAAGAATGCAGCGAAGAAACGGTTAGGTGAGAGAAATGATATTGATGATTGATAATTATGATTCTTTTACATTTAATTTAGTACAGTTTCTTGGAGAACTTGGACAGGAACTGGTAGTTAAGCGTAATGATGAAGTTACAATTTCAGATATTGAACAAATGAAACCAGACTTTTTAATGATTTCTCCAGGGCCTTGTAGTCCTAATGAAGCTGGTGTAAGTATGGATGTTATTAAGCATTTTGCAGGGAGGATTGCGATTTTTGGAGTGTGTCTTGGTCATCAATCGATTGCACAGGTATTTGGAGGAGATGTTGTTCGTGCGGAACGTTTAATGCATGGGAAAACCTCTCCGATGTATCATGATGGGAAAACAATTTTTTCGGAAATTCCAAATCCATTTACGGCAACTCGTTATCATTCTCTTATTGTTAAAAAGGAAACATTGCCAGAATGTTTAGAAGTAACATCTTGGACAGAAGAGGGAGAGATTATGGGGCTTCGTCATAAAACATTGCCAATCGAAGGAGTGCAATTCCACCCGGAGTCTATTATGACTTCCCATGGGAAAGAGTTACTGCAGAACTTTATCCGCAGTTATAGTCCGAGTGTATCATCATGTTAATTTATGTAAATGGTACATATGTGGAAGCGAGTGAAGCAAAAATCTCCCCATATGATCATGGATATTTATATGGACTAGGTGTTTTTGAAACGTTTCGTATTTATGACGGGCATCCATTTTTATTAGACGATCACTATGAACGTTTAATGGATGCTCTTTCTACGCTCCAAATCAAGTGGACGATGACAAAAGAAGATGTGTGTCGCATTTTACAAGAATTACTTGTAAGAAATGGGCTAAATCATGCGTATATTCGCTTTAATGTATCGGCTGGTATAGATGAAATAGGTTTGCAAACAGAGGTTTATGAAGAGCCTTCTGTTATTGTATTTATAAAGCCTTTGGCAGCTCCAGGTGTAGTAGTGGAAAAGGAAGGCGTTATTTTGAAACAAACACGAAATACACCGGAAGGAGCGTTTCGTTTAAAGTCTCATCATTATTTAAATAACATTTTAGGAAAACGTGAAATTGGAAATGTTGTAAGTAAAGAGGGGATTTTCTTAACTGAAGCCGGTCATATAGCGGAAGGGATTGTTTCGAATCTCTTTTTTGTGAAGGGAAGTGTTTTATATACGCCTTCGCTTGAAACAGGAATTTTAAATGGGATTACTCGCGCTTTTATTATACAGATTGCTGAAATGTTGAATATACAAGTGGAGGAAGGTTTCTTTACGAAAGATGAGTTACTTTCCGCTGATGAGGTGTTTGTAACAAATTCTGTTCAAGAAATCGTGCCATTTCGCCATATTGAAGAGAGAGATTTCCCGGGTAAAGAAGGCGAGGTTACAAAGCAACTGATGCGTGTGTATGAAATGCATAGAGGAAAGCTTTGGAGCCGAAATGAATTGCGGAGAGGAGATGTGTAGTGTGAAGTGGAGTTATGATTTACACTGCGGCGAATATACGCTGAATTTAAATAAAAAGACATTAATCATGGGGATTTTAAATGTTACACCAGATTCATTCTCAGATGGTGGAAACTACGATGAGGTAAACGCAGCTGTAAGTCACGCGAGAGAAATGGTGGCCGGCGGTGCTGATATTATTGATATTGGTGGGGAATCAACTCGTCCTGGCTTCGCGAAAGTTTCAGTGGAAGAAGAGTTAAGACGCGTGATTCCGATGATTCGAGCGATTTCGAAAGAAGTGAAAGTGCCTATTTCTATTGATACGTATAAAGCTGAAGTAGCTAAGCAAGCAATTGAAGCGGGTGCCCATGTTATTAATGATATATGGGGAGCGAAGGCTGAACCGAAAATTGCGGAAGTGGCAGCACGTTATAATGTACCGATTATCTTAATGCATAATCGTGATAACACAAACTATCGTAATTTAATGGCTGATATGATTGCGGATTTATATGAGAGTGTTAAAATTGCAAAAGATGCGGGTGTACCTGATGAAAATATTATTTTAGATCCAGGTATCGGTTTTGCGAAGACGGTAGAACAAAATTTAGAAGTGATGCGTAATTTAGAAAAGCTAAATGTATTAGGGTATCCAGTTCTTCTTGCGACTTCCAGAAAATCATTTATTGGTCATGTTTTAGACTTGCCGGTAGAGGAACGTGTAGAAGGAACTGGGGCGTCGGTATGTCTTGGTATTGAAAAAGGTTGTGAAATGATTCGTGTTCATGATGTGAAAGAAATGGCGCGTATGGCGAAGATGATGGATGCGATGATTGGTAAGGGGGGAAAGTGATTGGATAAAATTTATATCCATGACATGGAGTTTTATGGCTATCATGGTATATTTCCAGAAGAGAATAAACTGGGACAAAGATTTAAAGTCGATTTAACTGTGGAGCTGGATTTAAAACAAGCGGGTGAAAGTGATAACTTAGAGCATTCGGTAAACTATGGGGAGCTCTTTGAACTTTGCAAGCAAGTAGTTGAGGATCAAACGTACAAACTTGTAGAAAGTATAGCGGAAAATATAGCGGCGAATATATTGACTCGATACGTAAGTATTTTACGGTGTACAGTAAAGGTTGTTAAACCAGACCCGCCAATCCCAGGGCATTACCGTGCTGTGGCGGTAGAAATTACGAGAGAACGATTATGAAAAATGATGTATACGTTTCGTTAGGATCAAATATTGGTGATCGCTATGCTTATTTATTGGAAGCGATTGAGTTATTAAATAAAAATCCTTATATTCAAGTGAAAGATGTTTCTTCTGTATATGAAACAGATCCAGTTGGATATACAGATCAAAATCGTTTTTTAAATCTAGTTATAAAAATTTCTACCAATTTACTACCGCAAGAGTTGTTGAAAATAACGCAAAAGGTTGAGATTGATTTAGGAAGGAAAAGGGAAATTAGATGGGGCCCAAGAACCATTGACCTTGACATTTTGCTCTATAATCAAGAAAATATTGAAGCAGAGAATCTTATTGTTCCGCATCCGCGGATGTTCGAAAGAGCTTTTGTTATCGTTCCGTTGTTAGAGATTAATCGAGATATAAAACGAGATATTTCACGTTCACAAGTAGATGAAATGAAAAGGCGAGAGGGAGTAACGGTATGGAAGCAGAAAAATGGGGAAGACGCATTCGTGCTTTTCGGAAATTAAAAGGTTATACGCAAGAAGGTTTTGCAAGGGAATTAGGGGTATCTGTATCCGTTTTAGGAGAAGTCGAGAGAGGGAATAGAACCCCTTCTCAAGATTTTGTAGTAGAAGTTGCGAAGACATTAAATATTTCAATAGATGAATTAATGCCAAAGTGAGGACAAAGGAAGGAGATAGTCGAGTGTTAAAGATTGCAAACATCGAGATGAAGAATCCAGTTGTATTAGCACCGATGGCGGGGGTATGTAACTCCGCATTCCGTCTAACTGTAAAAGAATTTGGTGCGGGTTTAGTATGTGCTGAAATGGTAAGTGATAAAGCGATTTTATTTAATAACCAAAGAACATTAGATATGTTATATATTGATGAGAGAGAGAAGCCACTAAGTTTACAAATTTTTGGTGGTGAGAAAGAAACGCTTGTTGGTGCTGCGAAATATGTAGATAAAAACACAACGGCTGATATTATCGATATCAATATGGGTTGCCCAGTTCCGAAAATTACAAAGTGTGATGCTGGTGCAAAATGGTTATTAGATCCAAATAAGGTGTATGAAATGGTAGCGGCAGTTGTAGATGCTGTTGAAAAGCCGGTTACAGTTAAAATGCGTATTGGTTGGGACGAAGACCATATTTTCGCAATTGAAAATGCTAGAGCTGTTGAACGTGCAGGTGGCCAAGCAGTGGCGGTTCACGGACGTACACGTGTTCAAATGTATGAAGGAAAAGCGGATTGGGATATTATTAAACAAGTAAAACAATCTGTAAATATTCCGGTTATCGGAAATGGTGACGTGGAAACACCTCAAGATGCAAAACGCATGCTTGATGAAGTTGGTGTCGATGGTGTTATGATAGGTCGAGCGGCCCTTGGTAATCCTTGGATGATTTATCGTACGGTAAATTATTTAGAAACAGGAAAGTTATTACCAGAACCAACGGTGCGTGAGAAGATAGATGTATGTATGCTCCACTTAGATCGTCTTATTGATTTAAAGAACGAAGATATTGCAGTAAGAGAAATGAGAAAGCACGCAGCTTGGTATTTAAAAGGTGTTCGTGGTAATGCAGGAGTGCGTAATGCAATTAATACGTGCAATACGCGTGAGGACCTTGCTTCCTTGCTAGGGGCATTTGTAGAAGAAGTAGAAGCAAAACAAGAAACAATTCACGTTGGTTAAAAAAAGGGGAGAGAACGTTTGACATTCCTGCCCTCACTACCTATAATTACGTGAAAGAAAGAAGAACTGCCAGTATACTACTGGCAGTTTTTCTAGTTGAGTAGAAAATGATATACTGTATATATTGTAAAATTTAATAGAGCTGGAGTGATATCAATACCATGGATAACATGAACCACGAAGAATTAAATGACCAATTGCTTGTTCGTCGTGAGAAGTTACATAATTTACGCGAACAAGGGATCGATCCGTTTGGTAAACGTTTTGAACGTACGAATTCAACCAAAGAATTATTAAACTTGTATGGGGAGCTCTCTAAAGAAGAATTAGAAGAGAAAGAAATCTCAGTTTCTATTGCTGGTCGTATTATGACGAAGCGCGGTAAAGGGAAAGCAGGTTTTGCACATCTTCAAGATTTACACGGACAAGTTCAAATTTATGTGCGTAAAGATGCTGTTGGAGATGAGCAATATGAATTATTTAAGACAGCTGACTTAGGTGATTTAGTAGGAATCGAAGGGAGAGTTTTCAAAACAAACGTAGGAGAACTTTCAGTAAAGGCAACAGGCTTTACGTTACTAACGAAAGCACTTCGTCCATTGCCAGATAAATACCATGGATTGAAAGATGTTGAACAACGCTATCGCCAACGTTACTTAGATTTAATTACAAGTATGGAGAGCCGCGAAACATTTGTTACTCGTAGTAAAATCATTCGTGAAATGAGAAGGTATCTAGATGATAATGGTTACCTTGAAGTAGAAACACCGATGATGCATGCGATTGCCGGTGGGGCATCTGCTCGTCCGTTCATCACACACCATAATGCATTAGATATGGAACTATATATGCGTATTGCAATTGAATTGCACTTAAAGCGTCTTATTGTAGGTGGTTTAGAGAAAGTATACGAAATCGGCCGTGTATTCCGTAATGAAGGTGTATCAACGCGTCATAATCCTGAATTTACAATGATTGAATTATATGAAGCGTACGCTGATTATAAAGATATTATGAAACTAACAGAAAATATGATTGCTCATATTGCGAAACAAGTACTAGGTACAACAACAATTCAATATGGGGAATATGAAATTAATTTAGAGCCAGAATGGACACGCCTTCATATGGTAGATGCGATTAAGCAATACTCTGGAGCGGACTTCTGGAACCCGATGAGTGTAGAAGAAGCGCGTGCACTGGCGAAAGAACACGGTGTAGAAATTAAAGACACAATGGAAGTTGGTCATATTATTAATGAATTCTTTGAACAGAAAGTAGAAGAAAAATTAATCCAACCTACATTTATCTATGGTCATCCAGTGGAAATTTCTCCTCTTGCGAAAAAGAATGATGAAGACCCACGCTTTACAGATCGTTTCGAGTTATTTATTGTTGCGCGTGAGCATGCAAATGCATTTACAGAATTAAATGATCCAATCGATCAAAAAGAGCGTTTTGAAGCACAATTAAAAGAGCGTGAGCAAGGTAATGATGAAGCACATATGATGGATGATGATTATATTGAAGCACTTGAGTACGGTATGCCTCCTACAGGTGGACTTGGAATTGGTATTGACCGTCTTGTTATGCTATTAACAAATGCACCATCTATTCGTGATGTGCTGTTATTCCCAGCGATGCGTCACAAGCAAGACTAATCTAAGCTTTGGAGATTTCTCCAAAGCTTTTCTTTATGTTATTTTCTAGTATAGTGAAGTTTAGATGGTTTATTTCCTATATAGAAGAAAGGGGTCTTTATATAGGGATTTAGTGCTAGTTTTATACTTTCTTATTCCGTTAAAAAATTTTATTAAAAAACTATTGCATTTTAATAAATGAACTGGTATATTTATATTCGTTGTCACGAAAGACAACAAAGAAAACAAACAAAAAACAACTTTTCAAATAAAAAAGTTGTTGACGAAAATATAACAAAATGTTATATTGATAAAGTCGCTTCGGCGGCAAGAGAGTTCTTTGAAAACTGAACGAAACAAACAACGTGAAACGTCAATTTTTATTTTAGATGCTAGACAAACTAACTTTATTGGAGAGTTTGATCCTGGCTCAGGATGAACGCTGGCGGCGTGCCTAATACATGCAAGTCGAGCGAACTAATTAAGAGCTTGCTCTTATGAAGTTAGCGGCGGACGGGTGAGTAACACGTGGGTAACCTGCCCATAAGACTGGGATAACTCCGGGAAACCGGGGCTAATACCGGATAACATTTTGCGCTGCATGGTGCGAAATTGAAAGGCGGCTTCGGCTGTCACTTATGGATGGACCCGCGTCGCA
>NZ_AXVB01000029.1:0-47373 GCF_000482345.1 Bacillus sp. UNC437CL72CviS29
CCCCCCTCAAGATGAGATTTCCCATAGCGTAAGCTAGTAAGATCCCTGAAAGATGATCAGGTTGATAGGTTCGAGGTGGAAGCATGGTGACATGTGGAGCTGACGAATACTAATAGATCGAGGACTTAACCATATAATATGAATGCAAATGTTATCTAGTTTTGAAGGAATATGCCTTCAATAGTTTGGTGATGATGGCAGAGAGGTCACACCCGTTCCCATACCGAACACGGAAGTTAAGCTCTCTAGCGCCGATGGTAGTTGGGACCTTGTCCCTGTGAGAGTAGGACGTCGCCAAGCAATTAAAGCACGAGTCAATTGACTCGTGCTTTTTTTGTATTACTATGTAATGAAACTGGGAAATTTATCTTGTTATATAAAATGTGAACTCAGTGATTAAAGAACTAAAATTTTGGCTAGGATAGTGAAGAAGCAAAAGAGTTGCAAATTTCTTTAATACGTATATAATTAAAGTCAAAGATAGTCAAAGTCAATAAAGGTGGCGGATAAATGAGAAATATATCTGATATCATTGAGCAATATCTAAAGCAAGTTATTGACTTAAGCAATAATAATGTGATTGAGATTAAGAGAAATGAGATTGCGGACCGATTTGATTGTGTCCCATCTCAAATTAATTATGTAATCAATACTCGCTTTACGTTAGAAAGAGGGTTTGTCGTTGAAAGTAAACGAGGCGGCGGTGGTTACATTCGCATTATCAAAGTCAAATTGCATGACGATGTAGACATTATTGATCAAATGCTTCATATGATTGAGCATAGCATTGCGCAGGGAAATGCGGAAAGTATCATCATACGATTAGTAGAAGAAGATATTGTGACAAATCGGGAAGCAAAACTTATGCTGAGCGTATTAGATCGATCCGTATTATTAATGGATTTACCTTCGCGGGATCAACTTAGGGCTCGAATATTATGCGCAATGTTGAGGACACTGAAATATAAATAAATACAGCTTTTGTTAAAAATGTTTTTAGCGGTATATCATTTTATCGTGAGGCTTTTTATAGGCGAGATTAAGTGAACAAAATAATTTAGTCACGTATAAAAAGTATCATGAAGTAGATTGTTCCTATTGTGAAGGTGGGGATATAAGATGACTTGTCAAAATTGCAATGTAAGACCAGCAGCTTTACATTATACAAAAGTAATAAACGGACAAAAGACGGAAGTTCATCTTTGTGAGCAATGTGCAGAACAAAATGGCTATACGTCTTTCTTTCAATCACCACAACCTAGTTTTTCCTTTCATGACTTACTAGCTGGATTGCTACATGGAGAATCATCAATGTTTGAAAACCAAGAGGATAATTTTTTAGATACAAGGGTGTTACGGTGTTCAACTTGCAATATGACATATGAACAGTTTGCAAAAGTGGGACGCTTTGGATGCGCTTCGTGTTATGAGACATTTAAGGAACAACTAAAGCCCATGTTGAAGCGGCTTCATGGTGGTTATACACAACATTGTGGAAAAATTCCAGAGCGTATGGGAGGAAATATTCATCTAAAGAAAGAATTAGATGAACTAAAATTAAAATTAAAGCAATGTGTACAGAAAGAAGAATTTGAGGAAGCAGCTCAAATTCGTGATCAAATTCGAAGTATTATAAATCAACTTAGTGGACATAGAAAGGGGGAATAATTCTATGTCACTAGATCGTATTATGAATGAAGCAATTAGTCCATGGATGAAGGGAGATGGCCCTGATTCTGATATTGTTTTAAGTAGTCGCATTCGCTTGGCTCGTAATTTAAAAGATTATCATTTCCCTACTATGCAGACAAACGAAGAAGCTAAGCAGATTACTAATTTATTTCAAAAGAAACTGGCAAATCGGAAAGTGAAATCTTTTGGGAGTTTTGAACTGTTAAAGATGAATGAACTAAATCCACTTCAGCGAAGAGTTTTAGTAGAAAAACATTTAATCAGTCCTAATCTTGCTGGAACAGAATTTGGTGCTTGTTTACTATCAGAAGATGAACATATAAGTGTGATGCTTAATGAAGAAGATCATGTGCGAATTCAATGTTTGCTCTCAGGATTGCAATTATCAGAGGCGCTACAATGCGCAAACAAAATGGATAATTGGATTGAAGAAGCAGTTGAATATGCTTTTGATGAAGCGCTTGGCTATATGACAAGTTGCCCCACAAATGTTGGAACGGGGTTACGGGCTTCGGTGATGATACATTTACCAGCACTTGTTTTGACGAAACGAATGAGTCGTATTATACAAGCAATTCAACAATTGGGTTTAGTCGTAAGAGGAATATACGGTGAAGGTAGCGAAGCCCTAGGTAATATATTTCAAATTTCTAATCAAATGACATTAGGAAAATCAGAAGAAGATATTCTAGCAGACTTAGAGAGTGTCGTTCATCAGCTTATACAACAAGAAAGAGTAGCTCGAGAATTGATTATGAAAAATTCAAGTATTGAACTTGAAGACCGAGTATATCGTTCTTACGGTATACTGGCCAATAGTCGATTAATTCAATCGGCAGAGGCGGCTACTTGTCTGTCAGATATGCGGCTAGGCATTGATCTTGGTTATATAAAAAATATATCAAGAAATATTTTAACCGAGTTGATGGTACTAACTCAGCCTGGAATTTTACAGCAATACGCGGGTGGCCCTTTGAGTCCAGAAGAAAGGGATTATCGAAGAGCAACATTAATACGTGAACGACTACGAATTGAACAAAATTGAGCGCAAGTAGGAGGCGATTTCTATGATGTTTGGAAGATTTACAGAACGAGCACAGAAAGTATTAGCTTTATCTCAAGAAGAGGCAATTCGCATTGGGCATAATAATATTGGAACAGAACATATTTTACTTGGGCTTGTACGCGAAGGTGAAGGAATTGCAGCTAAAGCGTTAATCGCCCTTGGATTAAGCCCAGAGAAGGTACAAAAAGAGGTAGAGGCATTGATTGGTCGTGGAACAGAGATGTCTCAAACGGTTCATTATACACCCCGTGCAAAAAAAGTAATTGAATTATCAATGGATGAGGCACGTAAACTTGGTCATTCTTATGTCGGAACAGAACATATTTTATTAGGATTGATTCGTGAAGGTGAAGGCGTTGCGGCGCGAGTATTAAATAACTTAGGCGTAAGTTTAAATAAAGCAAGACAGCAAGTATTACAGCTCCTTGGAAGCAATGAAGCTACATCAGGTCATCAAGGTGGTGCATCAGCAAATGCAAATACACCAACGCTTGATAGTCTAGCACGTGATTTAACGGTTGTGGCACGTGAAGGGCGCCTAGATCCTGTTATTGGCCGTAGTAAAGAGATTCAACGTGTTATTGAAGTACTGAGCCGCAGAACTAAGAATAACCCAGTATTGATCGGAGAACCTGGGGTAGGTAAAACGGCAATAGCTGAGGGCCTAGCACAGCAAATTGTAAATAATGAAGTTCCAGAAACATTACGTGATAAGCGTGTTATGACGTTAGATATGGGTACAGTTGTTGCTGGTACGAAGTATCGTGGTGAATTTGAAGACCGCTTAAAGAAAGTGATGGATGAAATTCGACAAGCGGGTAATATTATCTTGTTTATTGACGAACTTCATACATTAATTGGTGCAGGTGGTGCAGAAGGTGCGATTGACGCATCCAATATTTTAAAACCATCATTAGCACGTGGTGAATTGCAATGCATTGGAGCGACAACGTTAGATGAGTATCGTAAATACATTGAAAAAGATGCAGCACTAGAAAGACGTTTCCAACCAATTCATGTTGATGAACCAAGCTTAGAAGAATCAATTCAAATTTTAAAAGGATTACGTGACCGTTACGAAGCGCATCATCGTGTTTCCATTACGGATGATGCAATTGATGCATCTGTAAAACTTTCAGATCGTTATATTACAGATCGGTTTTTACCTGATAAAGCAATTGACTTAATCGATGAAGCAGCTTCAAAAGTACGCTTACGTTCTTATACAACACCACCAAATTTAAAAGAACTTGAAGTGAAGCTTGAAGAAATTCGAAAAGAAAAAGATGCGGCTGTACAGAGCCAAGAGTTTGAAAAGGCAGCTTCTTTACGCGATATGGAACAACGTTTACGTGAAAAGTTAGAAGATACAAAACGTCAGTGGAAAGAGCAGCAAGGAAAAGAAAACTCTGAAGTAACAGTAGAGGATATTGCAAATGTTGTTTCTACGTGGACGCGTATCCCAGTTTCTAAACTTGCACAAACAGAAACAAATAAATTATTGAATCTAGAATCCATTTTACATGACCGTGTAATTGGTCAAGATGAAGCTGTTGTTGCGGTAGCGAAAGCGGTGCGCCGTGCACGAGCAGGTTTAAAAGATCCAAAACGTCCAATTGGTTCATTTATTTTCTTAGGACCTACTGGGGTAGGTAAAACCGAATTAGCAAGAGCGCTGGCGGAATCCATGTTTGGTGATGAAGATGCGATGATTCGGATTGATATGTCTGAGTACATGGAGAAACATTCTACTTCTCGCTTAGTTGGATCTCCTCCAGGGTATGTTGGGTACGAAGAGGGCGGTCAATTGACGGAAAAGGTTCGTCGTAAACCATATTCCGTCGTTCTATTAGATGAAGTAGAGAAGGCACATCCAGATGTATTTAACATCTTACTGCAGGTGTTAGAAGATGGCCGTTTAACAGATTCTAAAGGACGCACAGTGGATTTCCGTAATACAATTGTTATTATGACTTCTAACGTTGGTGCTGAGGCATTAAAACGTAATAAACATCTTGGTTTTAACGTACAAGATGAGAGCCGTGATTATTCGGATATGAAGGGTAAAGTAATGGATGAATTGAAAAAAGCATTTCGTCCAGAATTCTTAAACCGTATCGATGAAATCATTGTGTTCCATATGCTTGAGAAAAAACATATTCAGGAAATTGTAACGCTCATGGTGAATCAATTAGTGAGCCGTTTAAAAGAACAAGAAATTGAATTAGAGTTAACAAGCGCAGCGATTGAAGCGATTGCTGATCAAGGATTTGATCGTGAGTATGGTGCTCGGCCACTACGCCGAGCAATTCAAAAACATGTGGAAGATCGATTATCAGAAGAGCTTCTAAAAGGAGCAATTGAGAAAGGTCAAAAAGTTGTCTTCGATGCTGAAGGAGAATCATTTGTCATTCGTAGTGCAGAAAAGGTAAAATAAGTATAGACAAACGAAGAGGGCTAAATAATAGCCCTCTTTCTTGTACAAGAAGGATATATGTTTACATATGAAAGTGAAGTGAAGTGAAAAACAAGATGGCTAAAAAGAAAACGAAATTTATATGTCAAGAATGTGGTTATCAGTCACCAAAATATATGGGGAAGTGTCCTGGATGTGGGCAATGGAATACGCTTGTTGAAGAGATGGAACAAGTTGTATCCTCCCGTCGTATCAACTATGCAAATGCGATTCAAACGGAAGTAACGAAGCCAAGGCGTCTTACAGAGGTAGAAACAAAGTCAGAGGCACGCATTGAAACGAAATTTCAAGAATTTAATCGTGTGCTCGGTGGAGGAATTGTTGATGGTTCTCTCGTACTTATTGGAGGAGACCCTGGAATTGGGAAATCAACTTTATTACTACAAATATCATCGCAATTAGCAGATTCTGCGTATGATGTATTGTATATATCTGGTGAAGAATCAGCAAAACAAATTAAACTTCGTGCAGACCGTCTACATGTAAATGGAAATAACTTATTTGTTGTTTCAGAAACAGATTTACAGAGAATTGCAGCACATATCGACGAAATGAATCCTTCCTTTGTTGTCATTGATTCCATTCAAACTATTTATTTACCAGAAGTAACTTCAGCGCCAGGAAGTGTTTCACAAGTACGTGAATGTACAGCAGAACTGATGAAACTTGCAAAAACGAAAGGAATCCCGATTTTTATCGTAGGGCATGTGACCAAAGAAGGCGCGATTGCAGGACCACGTATGTTAGAACATATGGTGGATGCGGTTCTTTATTTTGAAGGAGACCGTCATCACACATATCGTATATTGCGGGCGGTTAAAAATCGTTTTGGTTCTACAAATGAGATGGGTATATTTGAAATGAAGGAATTAGGTCTTGCAGAAGTATTAAATCCTTCAGAAATTTTTCTAGAAGAAAGGCCAGTTGGAGTTGCTGGTTCTACAGTTGTTGCTTCCATGGAAGGGACAAGGCCAGTTTTAGTAGAAATACAAGCATTAATTTCTCCTACTAGTTTTGGAAATCCAAGAAGGATGGCTACAGGGATTGATCATAATCGTGTATCGCTTATTATGGCGGTACTAGAAAAAAGAGCAGGTTTATTATTACAAAACCAAGATGCGTATTTAAAGGTTGCTGGAGGGTTGAGATTGGATGAACCAGCAATTGATTTGGCGGTCGCTTTAAGTATTGCATCGAGTTTTCGAGATAAGTCAACTGCACCAACCGATGCGGTAATAGGAGAAGTTGGATTAACTGGCGAAATAAGAAGGGTATCGAGAATTGAACAACGAGTACAAGAAGCGGCTAAACTAGGGTTTCAACGTGCCATTATCCCACGAAAGAATTTAGGGGGGTGGACAATTCCGGATGGGATTGAAGTAGTTGGTGTTTCTAATTTAGGAGAGGCGCTTCGTTTGACATTAGGAGGCTAGGCTATGGAAGAAAACAAGCAACGTGTCAAAAAAAGTATGATTAATATTTTACAGCTTGTTGCACCAGGGACACCTTTGCGAGAAGGTATTGATAATGTACTTCGCGCGCAAACAGGTGGTTTAATTGTCCTTGGATATAATGATCAGATTAAAAGCATTGTTGATGGAGGATTTCACATTAATTGTGCATTCTCTCCCGCTAGTTTATACGAATTAGCAAAAATGGATGGAGCTCTTATTTTAAATGAGACAGGAAGTAAAATTTTGATTGCAAATGCACAACTGGTTCCCGAATCATCTATTGATTCTATTGAAACAGGGATGCGCCATCGTACAGCAGAGCGCGTAGCGAAGCAAACAGGAAGTCTTGTAGTTGCTATTTCACAAAGACGTAACGTAATTACGCTATATCAGGGAAGTTTACGTTATACATTAAAAGATATAGGTGTTATTTTAACAAAGGCAAATCAGGCTATTCAAACTTTAGAAAAATATAAGGCAGTATGGAATGATGGTATTACGAACTTGGGTATTCTAGAATTTGAGGAAGTTGTTACAATGTCTGAAGTAGTCCATGTCCTACATAGCGTTGAGATGGTACTCCGTATTAAGAATGAAATTCTAAGTTATATTCATGAATTAGGAACAGAAGGCAGACTTATTCGTTTGCAGCTTACGGAGCTATTGGCAGATTTAGAAGCAGAAGCAGCACTATTAATTAAAGACTATTATCAAGAAAAGACGCAGGATCACTATCAAATTTTAAAAAAATTACAGGAACTTGCAAACGCGCAGCTTTTAGAAGATAGTGATTTAGTGAAATTACTTGGTTACCCGGGGCAAATGAGTTTAGAGGAAAGTGTTACACCGAGAGGATATAGGATTACAAGTAAAATTTCTAGGGTACCACCTCTTATTATTGAAAACTTGATCAATCGATTTAAAACATTGCAAGGTGTTTGTCGTGCGAGTATTAATGAGTTAGATGATGTAGAAGGAATTGGAGAAGTTCGGGCGAAAAAAATACGAGAAGGTTTAAAACGAATACAAGAGCATTTGTATATGAGTAGACACAATTAAGAATATTACATTGATTCCATAATATAACGACACTAACACATTTTTGGTATATGATATGTTATATTGGTAAATAAAACAATTTATGAAAAGACACGTCCGCTTTTGCATTCGGCGTTTTGATTAGCAAAACAATGGTTAATAATGAGTAGGAGGTGGTTGGATGTTAAGACGGATCGTACAGCTCTTCTTTTTAGTAATTGGAGGGGCGCTCGGGATTTATTTAATCCCGAAAGTTATTAATGTATTGAACATTGGTGCAGTACCTTTGCTTGAAGGTTCATATGTTCGTGCAATTATTGGTGCAATTATTTTATTTTTAACAACATTTTGGCTCGTAGATTATATTGTTCAGCTTATTAAACATATTGAAGAAGCCCTTGTAAAGGCGCCTGTAACAGATGTTTTATTTGGTACGCTTGGATTAATTTCGGGTCTTATTGTTGCATATTTAATTTTGATACCAATTCGGGAATTTACAATCCCGGTCATTAGCACTGTATTACAAATCTTCTTTACACTTTTACTTGGTTACTTAGGATTCCAAGTAGGATTTAAAAAGAGAAATGAATTGTTAGGGTTATTTACATTACCACAGCGCGGTGGTAAGAAGAAAAATAACAATAGTGGGAATGAAGAGGCTGAAGCAGAAACAGGAGTCGAAGAATCTTCTTCTCATTGGAAAATTCTTGATACAAGTGTAATTATCGATGGACGTATTGCGGATATTTGTCAAACAAAGTTTCTAGAAGGAACAATTGTGATTCCTCAATTTGTATTAGAAGAGTTACAACATATTGCCGATTCTTCTGATGCATTAAAGCGTAATCGAGGACGTAGAGGATTAGATATCTTAAATCGTATTCAAAAAGAGATGCCAATTCCAGTAGAGATTTATGAAGGTGATTTCGAAGACATTCAAGAAGTGGATAGCAAACTTGTGAAATTAGCGAAGATAACTGGTGGTACTGTTGTCACAAATGATTTTAATTTAAATAAAGTTTCTGAACTACAAGGAGTAACCGTTCTGAACATTAATGATTTAGCAAATGCAATCAAACCGGTTGTACTTCCAGGTGAAGAACTAAGCGTTTATGTTGTTAAAGATGGAAAAGAACAAAATCAAGGTGTTGCTTATTTAGATGATGGTACAATGATTGTAGTAGAAGATGGACGAGAATATGTTGGTTCACAACTTGATGTACTCGTTACGAGTGTACTACAAACATCTGCTGGTCGAATGATTTTTGCAAAGCGTAAGTTATTAGAAAAAGCATTATAAGTAGAGGATTATTAGCATGTATACATTAATTATTCCGGCTGCGGGCCAAGGAAAGCGAATGGGTGCTGGTAAAAATAAATTATTTTTGCTTATTAATGAAGTGCCTATTATTGTGCATACATTACGTGCCTTTGAAAAAGATGAGGCATGTAAAAATATTATTATGGCAATTAATAAAGAAGAACGCCCTTATTTTGAAGAGCTAATGCAGAGATATCCGATTCAGAAACGCGTACAGTTTATTCAAGGCGGGGCTGAAAGACAAGATAGTGTGTATAATGCACTTCAATATGTAGAAGAGGTCAAATATGTTCTTGTTCATGATGGAGCACGTCCGTTTGTAACAGAACAAATGATTCATGATGTATTGACTGAGTCAAAAGAGAAAGGTGCTTCCATTTGTGCAGTGCCTGTTAAGGATACAGTAAAGAGAGTAGAACAAGATAGCGTTGTTGAAACGGTTGACCGTTCTCAGCTTAGAGCAGTTCAAACACCACAAGGATTTGCTGTTCCACTTTTACTAGAAGCGCATCAAAGTGCAAAGCAAGGATGTTTTCTTGGTACCGACGATGCAAGTCTTGTAGAACGCATAGGAAAAGAAGTAGGCGTAGTAGAGGGGAGTTATTACAATATTAAAGTGACAACTCCAGAAGATTTATTAATTGCTGAAAGTTTCTTGCGTGTTCAGAAGGAACGATAGTGATGGTATAATATTAAGAAAAGCTCGGTAGCTACCGGGCTTTTCTTAATAGATTCATCGACATATGGTCATGAATTTCAGTAGTTTAGTTTGAGGAGGATGTAAAATGTTTCGAATTGGACAAGGCTTTGATGTACACGAATTTGCAGAAGGTAGACCGTTAATTATCGGTGGAATTACGATTCCTCATGAAAAAGGATTATTAGGTCACTCAGATGCAGATGTACTTTTACATACAATTGCTGATGCATGTTTAGGAGCAATTGCTGCAGGTGATATTGGGAAACATTTCCCAGATACAGATCCTGCTTTTAAAGATGCAGATTCAGCTGTGTTATTGCAAAAGGTTTGGGAGT
Source organism: Bacillus sp. UNC437CL72CviS29 (assembly GCF_000482345.1). NCBI lineage: Bacteria > Bacillati > Bacillota > Bacilli > Caryophanales > Bacillaceae > Bacillus > Bacillus sp. UNC437CL72CviS29. The sequence continues at coordinate 10,083 of NZ_AXVB01000029.1, forward strand.
TTGTGCGTGAGCAAGGGTATGAATTAGGTAATTTAGATTGTACAATTATCGCTCAGAAGCCAAAAATGGCACCATATATTGAAAGTATGCGGAAGCGTATTAGTGAATTGTTAGAAACTTCTATAGACAATGTTAATGTGAAGGCGACAACAACTGAAAAATTAGGATTCACAGGAAGAGAAGAAGGGATTGCTTCTCAAGCAGTTGTACTATTACAGAAAAAATAGTTGTTTTTAATTCGTAAGATGGATAATCATATTTTTTTGGTGTACAATTATAGAATGTGTTGACATTAGGAATGGAAGGTGTACCAATTATGGAAAAGCAAGTGAGAGTGCGCTATGCGCCAAGTCCAACAGGACACTTACATATCGGAAATGCGCGTACGGCATTATTTAATTATTTATTTGCTCGTCATCAAGATGGCAAGTTTATCATTCGTATTGAGGATACTGATGTAAAACGTAATGTTGCTGGCGGTGAAGAAAGCCAATTAAAATACTTGAAATGGCTCGGTATGGACTGGGATGAAGGTGTTGATGTTGGTGGTGAATATGGACCATATCGTCAAACAGAACGTTTAGATATTTATAAAAAGTTATATGAAGATTTACTAGAGCGTGGTTTGGCTTATAAATGCTATATGACAGAAGAAGAATTGGAAGCAGAGCGTGAAGGACAAATTGCTCGTGGTGAAACACCTCGTTATGCAGGTAATCACCGTGATTTAACAGAAGAACAAATTAAACAATTTGAAGCAGAAGGTCGTATTCCAAGTATTCGTTTCCGTGTACCAGCTGACCGCGACTACACATTTAAGGATATCGTAAAAGATGAAGTTGCTTTCCACTCAAATGACTTTGGTGATTTCGTTATCGTGAAAAAAGATGGAATTCCAACTTATAATTTTGCGGTAGCAGTAGACGATCATTTAATGGAGATTACACACGTACTTCGTGGTGATGACCATATTTCTAACACACCAAAGCAAATGATGATCTATGAAGCTTTCGGTTGGGATGTCCCTCAGTTCGGTCATATGACTTTAATTGTAAATGAAAGTCGTAAAAAGTTAAGTAAACGCGATGAATCTATTATTCAATTTATTGAGCAATATAAAGAGCTGGGATATCTTCCAGAAGCAATCTTTAACTTTATTGCATTGTTAGGTTGGTCACCAGTTGGTGAAGAGGAAATCTTCTCTAAAGATGAATTTATTGAAATGTTTGATGCAGCTCGTTTATCAAAATCACCTGCATTATTTGATTCTCAGAAACTAAAATGGATGAACAACCAGTACATGAAAAAGCAAGATTTAGATACTGTTGTTGCATTAAGTTTACCTCATTTAGTAAAAGCTGGTCGCGTAAGTGAAAACTTAAGTGAGCAAGAGCAAGCTTGGATTCGTGATGTAATTGCTTTATATCATGAGCAAATGAGTTTTGGTGCTGAAATTGTAGAGCTGTCTGAGATGTTCTTTAAAGATCATGTAGATTATGAGGAAGAAGGACAAGAAGTGTTGAAAGGTGAACAAGTACCTGAAGTACTTCGTGCTTTCGCTGCGGAATTAGAAGCTTTAGATGAAATGGAGCCAGCGGCGATTAAGAAGGCTATTAAAGCGGTCCAAAAAGAAACAGGACATAAAGGTAAAAACTTATTTATGCCAATTCGTGTTGCGACTACTGGTCAAACACATGGTCCAGAACTTCCAAATGCAATTGCACTTCTTGGGAAAGAAAAAGTTTTAAACCGTATTCTTAAAGTAATTGGTTAACATTTGACGAATTTAGAAATATAATAAGAATACATTAAAACCTAATATGGAAAAGCGACGAGAAGGAGAAGTAGACAATCAGGCTTTTTACAGAGAGAACCACCTTTTGGCTGGAAGTGGTTTATAAGCGGATTTTTGAAATGCCCCTTCGAGTCTTCTGCTGAACAACGAATAGTTTCGGGAAACGTAAGTAAGCAGGAGCGGTATAAACCGTTATCATGGATGAGTTTGAGGTTATATTTTAGCCTAAACAGAGTGGAACCGCGCTTATAAGGCGTCTCTGTCAATTTGACAGAGGCGTCTTTTTTATACCATGTAAATAGGTATGGTATAAGTTGTTGTAGAGATGGATAAAGACTAGATAACAAGTAAGGGAATTCGTGGTAAATCGGTTCACTCGGAAAAGTAGCCCATAAAGGGGAGGGGACATCGATGTTTAAGAGGCTTCGAGAAGATATTGAAGTCGTTTTTGAACAAGATCCAGCGGCACGAAGTTATTTCGAAGTCATTTTAACTTACTCTGGATTACATGCAGTTTGGGCACACCGAATTGCACATGCTTTTTATAAGCGGAATTTTTTCTTCCTTGCGCGTTGGATTTCACAAGTTAGTCGTTTTTTTACTGGGATTGAGATTCATCCAGGAGCCACAATTGGTCGCCGCTTTTTCATTGATCACGGTATGGGAGTTGTCATTGGGGAGACATGTGAAATTGGAGACAATGTAACAATTTATCAAGGAGTTACATTAGGGGGTACAGGGAAAGAAAAAGGAAAAAGGCATCCAACAATTCAAGATAATGTACTGATTGCAACTGGTGCAAAAGTACTCGGATCTATTACAGTTGGAGAGAATTCTAAAATTGGTGCAGGGTCTGTTGTGTTGAAAGAAGTTCCTGCACATTCGACAGTTGTAGGTATACCTGGTCGTGTCGTAATTCAGAATGGAGTAAAGATAGGCCAGGAATTAAATCATTCAGATCTTCCGGATCCGATTTTCGATAAATTGAAAGTAATGGAAGCTGAACTCGAGAAATTAAAAAAGCAACTTGAAGTGAAAGTGGAAAGGAAGGATGAAAATGACTATTCACATTTATAATACGTTAACGCGTGAGAAAGAAGAGTTTGTTCCTTTAGAAGAAAATAAAGTGAAGATGTATGTATGCGGACCGACAGTATACAACTATATTCATATTGGAAATGCAAGACCACCTATGGTATTTGATACAGTGCGCCGCTACTTAGAGTACAAAGGGTATGATGTACAATATGTTTCTAACTTTACAGATGTAGATGATAAATTAATTAAAGCAGCAAATGAACTAGGAGAGGACGTTCCAACAATTGCAGATCGCTTTGTTGAAGCGTACTTTGAAGATGTAACTGCATTAGGTTGCAAACACGCTACGGTTCATCCTCGTGTAACAGAAAATATGGATATCATTATTGAATTTATTGAGGAACTTGTGAAAAAAGGATATGCATATGAATCTGAAGGCGATGTTTATTACAAAACGAAAGAATTTGAAGGTTACGGCAAATTGTCTCATCAACCAATTGCAGATTTACGTCATGGTGCACGTATTGAAGTTGGAGAAAAGAAACAAGATCCACTTGACTTTGCATTATGGAAAGCTGCGAAAGAAGGAGAAATCTTCTGGGAGAGCCCTTGGGGGAAAGGTCGTCCGGGATGGCACATTGAATGCTCTGCGATGGCAAGAAAATATTTAGGTGATACAATCGATATTCATGCTGGTGGTCAAGATTTAGCGTTCCCACACCATGAAAATGAGATTGCACAATCAGAAGCGTTGACGGGAAAAACATTTGCACGTTACTGGATGCATAATGGATATATTAATATTAACAATGAAAAAATGTCTAAATCATTAGGGAACTTCATTTTAGTTCATGACATTATTAAGCAATACGACCCGCAGTTAATTCGTTTCTTTATGCTATCTGTACATTATCGTCATCCAATCAACTTTAGTGAAGAGTTATTACACAGTACAAATAATGGATTAGAGCGAATTAAAACAGCATATGGTAACTTAAAGCACCGTATGGAAAGTAGCACAGATTTAACAGACCATAATGAAAAATGGTTAGTTGAAATAGAGAAATTCCAGTTAACGTTTGAAGAAGCAATGAACGATGATTTTAATACAGCAAATGCAATAACTGAATTGTATAATTTAGCAAATCATGCAAATCAATATCTATTGGAAGAACATACATCAAAAGCTGTAATTGAGGCGTATGTAAAACAGTTCGAAACGTTATTTGGTATTTTAGGATTAGAGTTAACAAAAGAAGAATTGCTTGATGAAGAGATTGAAGCATTAATTCAAAAACGTATTGAGGCTCGTCAAAACCGCGATTTTGCACTGTCTGATCAAATTCGTGATGATTTAAAAGAGCGTAATATTATTTTAGAAGATACCGCTCAAGGTACAAGATGGAAAAGAGGATAAACATGATTGATGCAAAGCAATTAAACAGCTTAGCGTTAGCATATATGGGTGATGCGGTATATGAACAATATATCCGCTATCACCTCCTTCAAAAAGGAACGGTTCGTCCTAACCAATTACATCGTTTAGGGACAAGCTTTGTTTCGGCGAAAGCACAAGCGAAAGTTGTTTATCATTTACTAGAAACAGCATTTTTGACAGATGAAGAAGAAGCGGTCTTAAGAAGAGGACGTAATGCAAATTCGGGTTCTGTTCCTAAAAATACAGATGTGCAAACATATCGCTATAGCACTGCTTTTGAGGCATTGCTTGGATACCATTACTTATTGAACAATAGCGAAAGATTAGAAGAACTTGTATATAAAGCAATTGATGTTTTAGAAGCGAAGGAAGGGGGCGCATCAATATGAGTAGTGAATATATTATCGGACGTAACCCTGTAATTGAAGCGTTACGATCAGGAAGAGATATTAATAAGATTTGGATTGCAGAAGGTGCAGCTAAAGGACAAGTGCAAATTGTATTAGCATTAGCGAAAGAAAATAAAATTATTTTGCAACATGCACCAAAGAAAAAGTTAGACCAACTTGTTGAAGGGAATCATCAGGGAGTAATTGCACAAGTAGCGGCATATCAATATGCAGAATTAGAGGATTTATTTGAAGCAGCTGCTAAGCGTAATGAAGATCCGTTCTTCTTAATCCTAGATGAAATTGAAGATCCGCATAATTTAGGTTCTATTATGCGTACGGCAGATGCAACAGGTGCTCACGGCATTATTATTCCGAAAAGAAGAGCTGTTGGGCTTACAGCATCAGTTGCGAAAGCTTCAACAGGAGCAATTGAATATATTCCTGTTGCTCGCGTGACAAACTTATCTCGAACAATTGATGATTTAAAAGAGCGCGGTCTTTGGATTGCGGGTACAGATGCAAGAGGGAAAACGGATTATCGTAATTTAGATGGTAATATGCCGATTGGATTGGTAATTGGTAGTGAAGGAAAAGGTATGAGCCGTATTATTGGTGAGAAATGTGATTTCTTAATCAACTTGCCGATGGTTGGTAAAGTTACATCCTTAAATGCTTCAGTAGCTGCTAGTCTGTTAATGTACGAGGTATATCGCAAACGTCACCAGATTGGTGAGTAAAAATGAACGAGATTTTAATCGTCGATGGATACAACATTATTGGGGCTTGGGGAGATTTAAAACAATTACGGGATGTAGATTTGCAAGCATCAAGAGACGCGCTTATCGATAAGATGGCAGACTATCAGGGGTATACAGGAACAAGAGTGATGATCGTATTTGATGCTTATACGGTTCAAGGTATTGAGAAGAAGATGAAGCAATCACGTGTTGAAGTCATTTTCACAAGAAAAAATCAAACCGCGGATGAAAAAATCGAACAGCTTGCGATTGAACTTCGCAATATTAATACACAAATTTATGTTGCGACTTCTGATTATACAGAGCAGTGGGTTATTTTTGGACAAGGTGCACTGCGGAAATCAGCGCGTGAGCTGGAGTTAGAAGTAAAGATGATGGAACAACAAGTGCGCCATCAAACGCAAAAGGTAAAAGAGAAACAACCAGCTATGCGAACGATATTTAGTAAGGATATTACAGAAAAGTTAGAAAAATTAAGGCGAGGAGAGCGTTGAAGCATTGACGCTCTTCAAACGCTTACTGTATAATATTTCTAAATAAATAGCGGTCGGAGGGATCAGAGTGGAAACAGGCTTCGTAAGTACCAACAACGTTACGTTTCGCGATTTAGAGGATGAGGCAATAGTTGAGTTAGTTCGAAAAGGTAATATTGATGCTCTTGAGTATTTAATTCACAAGTACAAGAACTTTGTTCGTGCAAAATCAAGATCTTATTTTTTAGTAGGTGCCGATCGGGAAGATATTGTTCAAGAAGGTATGATCGGTTTATTTAAAGCTATTCGTGATTACAAAGAGGACAAGCTATCTTCTTTTAAAGCATTTGCTGAATTATGTATTACTCGTCAAATTATTACTGCTATTAAGACAGCAACGAGACAAAAGCATATTCCTTTAAATTCGTATGTTTCTTTGGATAAACCGATTTACGATGAGGAATCTGATCGTACGCTATTAGATGTTATTTCAGAAGCAAAGGTGACTGATCCTGAAGAGATGATTATTAGTCAGGAAGAATATACCGACATAGAACTAAAAATATCTGAATTATTAAGCGATTTAGAAAGAAAAGTTCTTTCTTTATACTTAGATGGTCGTTCTTATCAGGAAATTTCAGAGCAGTTAAATAGGCATGTAAAGTCTATTGATAATGCTCTACAGCGCGTGAAAAGAAAACTTGAACGATATATGGAGATGAGAGAAAATACAACTCTAAATTCGTAGTGTATGTTGCAGGAGTAAAATCATTCTCCTGCTTTCTTTTTGTGAGGTAGTAAGCGGCATGTCATTGACATTGTCTTTTATTGTATGATACATTTTTAGGGACATAATGTTACAAGGTTGGTGTAACAAATGAGGAAAAAAGTTGTACTCTCATGTGAAGAGTGTAAGAACCGAAACTACTCTACAATGAAAGATACGAGCTCAGTAGAGCGGCTTGAGATAAAGAAATTTTGTAAAACATGCAATATGCATACAGTTCATAAGGAAACAAAATAAATAATCGAAATAATAAACTGGAGGTCCCGTAAATGCGTTTGACGAACTTTTTCGGCGATGTAGGTCGCGAAATGAAAAAAGTAAGTTGGCCTAAGAAAGATGAATTACTCCGTTCAACAGCTACTGTTATTGCGACAGTTGTCTTTTTTGCAGTTTTCTTCGCAGTAGTTGACATGGGTATTTCTTCTTTAATTCGGTTAATTCTTGAATAAGAAGCACTTATCCATGATATAATGTTATTTATACGAACTGTGTAAAAGCCCGATGAACGGGTTTTTTCATTTGCGCAAAAAAATGTACGTCAGGGAGGGAAGGACGCTCGTCCTAAATGAATGGAAAAAAGTTGGTATGTTGTCCATACTTATTCTGGATATGAAAATAAAGTAAAAGCAAACCTAGAAAAACGTGTAGAATCAATGGGAATGCAGGATAAAATTTTCCGTGTTGTTGTTCCGGAAGAAGTAGAAGTAGAAATGAAAAACGGAAAAGAAAAATTAACAAAACGAAAAGTATTCCCGGGTTATGTATTAGTTGAACTAATTATGACTGATGATTCTTGGTATGTTGTTCGTAATACGCCAGGTGTAACAGGTTTTGTTGGATCTTCTGGATCAGGTTCAAAACCATCTCCTTTGTTAGAAGAGGAAGTTGTTACCATTATGAAGCATATGGGAATGGACAATGAAGTGGTTGATTTCGACTTTGAACTTCATGAAACAGTACGGGTTAATGAAGGACCATTCGCGAATTATACAGGTGCAATCGAAGAGATTGATATGGAAAAACAAAAAGTGAGAGTGCTTGTAGATATGTTTGGTCGTGAAACACCGGTCGAGCTCGATTTCCATCAAATTGAAAAATTATAAAATGAAACTTGAAATGAACTGTAAAAAGTGATAATATCTTTTAAGTCAGTACGTCTTCGGTAACGGAGACGTTTTTTGAAAAGATTTTATCGTTACAGATAAAATAGAAGTGGGAGGGCAAATCACTGCCCAATTGACCACATCACGGACTTAAGGAGGTGTGTCTCGTGGCTAAAAAGGTAATTAAAATGGTAAAACTTCAAATTCCTGCAGGTAAAGCTAACCCAGCTCCACCAGTTGGTCCAGCATTAGGACAAGCGGGTGTTAACATCATGGGCTTCTGTAAAGAGTTCAACGCTCGTACAGCAGATCAAGCTGGTCTTATCATTCCTGTTGAAATTACGGTATTCGAAGACCGTTCATTCACTTTCATTACTAAAACTCCTCCTGCTGCTGTTCTTCTTAAGAAAGTAGCTGGTATTGAGTCTGGTTCTGGTGAACCAAACCGTAATAAAGTGGCAACTGTTAAGCGTGATAAAGTACGCGAAATCGCTGAAACTAAAATGCCTGACTTAAACGCTGCTAGCGTAGAAGCTGCAATGCGTATGGTTGAAGGTACTGCACGCAGTATGGGTATCGTTATCGAAGACTAATTCGATTTGTTTTTTTGTAAAAAAGGTTGCGGGTCTGGAATTCCAATTCGCAACCTTTATTATCGTAAATGAGTATCGTTTTTAAATAAATGGATGGGCGCACATCCTCAGGGGATTCCCGAAACGAAGGCGTAAACGTGGGAGGTTATTCCGCTAAAACCACATTCAAGGAGGAAATAAACATGGCTAAAAGAGGTAAAAAGTACGTAGAAGCTGCAAAGCTTGTTGATCGTGCAACTGCTTACTCTGCAACAGAAGCAGTAGAATTAGTAAAGAAAACAAACACAGCTAAATTTGATGCAACTGTAGAAGCTGCATTCCGTTTAGGTGTTGACCCTAAGAAAGCTGACCAACAAATCCGTGGCGCAGTTGTTCTTCCACACGGTACTGGTAAAGTACAACGTGTATTAGTATTCGCTAAAGGCGAAAAAGCAAAAGAAGCTGAAGCTGCTGGCGCTGACTTCGTAGGCGATACTGATTACATCGGTAAAATCCAACAAGGTTGGTTCGATTTCGATGTAGTAGTAGCAACTCCTGACATGATGGGTGAAGTTGGTAAACTTGGTCGCGTATTAGGACCTAAAGGTTTAATGCCAAACCCTAAAACTGGAACAGTTACTTTCGATGTAACTAAAGCTGTTAACGAAATCAAAGCTGGTAAAGTTGAATACCGCGTTGATAAAGCTGGTAACATCCACGTTCCAATCGGTAAAGTATCTTTCGAAGATGCTAAATTAGTAGAAAACTTCAAAACAATTGCTGATACGCTAGTAAAAGCTAAACCAGCTGCTGCAAAAGGTACTTACATGAAGAATGCAACTGTTGCTTCTACAATGGGACCTGGCGTACGTGTAGACGTTTCTACAATTGCGTAAAAATTGGAAGTTGACTTCATAAAGAAGTTTTAATATAATCATTTATGTTGTGAATTTAAATAGTGTACCGTAGACAGTAGGTGCCAATTTGGCTTAATTTCCTACCTAGGTGTTAATATACGAAACGGAATTTTTTTCTGTGACTATATGCCTCCATGTCTACAACTGGGCATGGAGGTTTTTAGTGCACTTTCGGTACATCTTCTATATAATCTACAGGAGGTGTAATAACATGAGCAAAGCAATCGAAACTAAACAACAAGTTGTAACTGAAATCGCTGATAAACTTCGCGAAAGTAAATCTACAATCGTTGTTGACTACCGTGGTTTAACAGTAGCTGAAGCAACTGAATTACGTAAAAACTTACGTGAAGCTGGCGTTGAGTTCAAAGTTTACAAAAACTCTTTAACTCGTCGTGCTGCAGAATCTGTTGAAATGGCTGAGTTAAACGAATTCTTAACAGGACCAAACGCAATCGCGTTCAGTAACGAGGATGTAGTTGCTCCTGCAAAAGTATTAAACGACTTCGCTAAAGATCATGAAGCTTTAGAAATTAAAGCGGGCGTAATCGAAGGTAAACTTGTATCACTTGATGAGGTTAAAGCTATCGCTACTCTTCCATCACGTGAAGGCTTACTTTCTATGCTTCTTAGCGTTCTTCAAGCTCCAATCCGTAACCTTGCACTTGCTACTAAAGCAGTTGCAGATCAAAAGGAAGAGCAAGGCGCTTAATTTTTTAAAAGATAATTACGTGTTATCGATAAAACAATACAAACCTATTTAAGGGAGGATATTTACAATGACTAAAGAACAAATCATTGAAGCAGTTAAATCTATGACTGTATTAGAACTTAACGACTTAGTAAAAGCTATCGAGGAAGAATTCGGCGTAACTGCTGCTGCTCCTGTAGCTGTTGTTGGTGGCGCTGGTGAAGCTGCTGCTGAGAAAACTGAATTTGACGTAGTACTTGAAAGTGCTGGAGCTCAAAAAATCAAAGTTATCAAAGTTGTTCGTGAAATCACTGGTCTTGGCTTAAAAGAAGCTAAAGAATTAGTTGACAACACTCCAAAAGCAATCAAAGAAGGCGCTTCTAAAGAAGAAGCTGAAGAAATGAAAGCTAAACTTGAAGAAGTTGGCGCTGCTGTAGAAGTTAAGTAATTAACTTTTGAAGCTTAAAAAAAGCTCGCTCTTATGCGGGCTTTTTTTTTAACTGTAAAGAAAAGAGGTGGCCATATGGCAGACCATTATTTTTCTAACGACCCTTCGAGCAAAAGTGATCGTAAACGATGGGAATATACATTGCGAGGATCTCGATTTGTTTTTTTATCTGACCATGGGGTGTTTTCGAAAAACGAGGTAGACTTTGGTTCTCGTCTTTTAATTGAAGCGTTTCAAATGCCAGATGTTCAAGGTGATGTGTTGGATGTTGGGTGTGGATACGGTCCAATCGGTTTATCATTAGCGAAAGAGTGGCAAGGTCGTAACGTTCATATGGTGGATGTGAATGAAAGGGCGCTTGGGCTTGCGGAAGAAAACGCCGCTAATAACAAAATTGAAAATGTTTATATTTTCCAAAGTAGCGTCTATGAAAATGTGAACGGACAGTATGCTGCTATTCTATCTAATCCTCCGATTCGTGCTGGTAAGCATATCGTGCATGAAATTTTAGAAAAAGCTGTGGATCATCTAGTACCAGGTGGGGAGCTGTGGATCGTTATTCAAAAGAAACAAGGAGCACCATCTGCGCTAAAAAAACTAGAAGAATCATTTTCTGAAGTTGAGGTTGTAGAAAAGAAAAAAGGATATTATATCATAAAATCAAAAAAACGTTGACGGTTATTTTTGGCTATGTTAACATTATACAATGCCAATATATGATTTTCTGCGTTGAGAAAAATGTATATTTTTGTTTCTCTTGGAAAAGATAGTAAAATCAGCAGATTATGAAACAGAATGATGGTTTTCTTATAGAAGCCATTTTTCTTTTTTGAGCAGGTAGAAAGACTCAACGTATCTATCTTTGAGAGAAAAAGCTACGCTAATGGCGTTAGCTGTATTTATTTGTGATTTTGCACAAATTTTTTTGTGCATTTATAATACTCATGATTTGAGGGGTGAAGCAGTTGACAGGTCAACTAGTTCAATACGGACGCCACCGCCAACGAAGAAGTTATGCCCGTATTAGTGAAGTATTAGAGTTACCAAATCTTATCGAAATTCAAACCTCTTCTTATCAGTGGTTTCTTGATGAGGGTTTGCGAGAAATGTTCCAAGACATTTCTCCGATTGAAGACTTTACGGGAAATCTATCGCTTGAATTTATCGACTACAGCTTAGGTGAACCTAAATACTCTGTAGAAGAGTGTAAAGAGCGTGATGTGACGTATGCAGCACCACTTCGTGTGAAAGTTCGTCTAATCAATAAGGAAACTGGTGAAGTAAAAGAACAGGATGTGTTCATGGGAGATTTCCCACTCATGACAGAGACAGGAACATTCGTAATTAACGGTGCAGAACGTGTTATCGTTTCCCAGTTAGTTCGCTCTCCAAGCGTATACTATAGTGGCAAAGTGGATAAAAACGGAAAACGTGGTTTTACTGCTACTGTAATTCCAAACCGCGGAGCTTGGTTAGAGTATGAAACAGATGCTAAGGATGTTGTATATGTACGTATTGACCGTACGCGTAAACTTCCTGTAACTGTTTTGTTACGCGCATTAGGGTTTGGCTCTGATCAAGAAATCACCGAGCTTTTAGGTGATAACGAATACTTAAGCAATACGCTAGAAAAAGACAACACAGATAGCACAGAAAAAGCATTGCTTGAAATTTATGAGCGTCTACGTCCAGGTGAACCACCGACAGTAGAAAATGCGAAAAGCTTGCTTGTTTCTCGCTTCTTTGATCCAAAGCGCTACGATTTAGCAAATGTAGGCCGCTACAAGATCAACAAAAAGTTACACATTAAAAATAGATTGTTTAACCAACGTTTAGCTGAAACATTAGTGGATCCAGAAACTGGTGAAATTTTAGCGGCTGAAGGAACAATCTTAGATCGTCGTACATTAGATCGCATTTTACCTTACTTAGAGAAAAACATTGGATTCAAAACAGCGAAACCAATGGGTGGAGTGGTAGAAGGCGATGTTGAGCTGCAATCTATTAAGATTTATGCTCCAGAGTCAGATGGTGAACGTTCTATCAACGTAATTGGGAATGCAAATATCACTCGTGACGTAAAACATATCACACCAGGTGATATCCTTGCTTCTATTAGCTACTTCTTTAACCTACTATACAAAGTAGGAGATACAGATGATATTGACCATTTAGGAAATCGTCGTCTGCGTTCTGTAGGGGAGTTATTACAAAACCAATTCCGTATCGGTCTTTCTCGTATGGAACGTGTTGTTCGTGAGAGAATGTCGATTCAAGATACAAATGCAATTACACCGCAGGCGTTAATTAACATTCGTCCAGTTATTGCATCTATTAAAGAGTTCTTCGGAAGTTCTCAGTTATCTCAGTTCATGGACCAAACAAACCCATTAGCAGAGTTAACGCACAAACGAAGACTATCAGCATTAGGACCTGGTGGTTTAACACGTGAGCGTGCAGGCTTTGAAGTACGTGACGTTCACTACTCTCACTATGGTCGTATGTGTCCAATTGAAACACCAGAGGGACCAAACATCGGTTTGATCAACTCATTATCTTCATTCGCGAAAGTAAATGAGTTTGGTTTCATTGAAACTCCATACCGTCGTGTTGATCCGGAAACTGGTCGTGTAACGGGTCATGTTGATTACTTAACAGCAGACGAAGAAGATAACTATGTTGTAGCCCAAGCGAATATGAAATTATCTGAAGAAGGGGAATTCCTTGATGAAGATATCGTAGCTCGTTTCCGTGGTGAAAACATTGTCACAAATAGAGAACGCATCGACTACATGGATGTATCTCCAAAACAAGTAGTGTCGGCAGCGACAGCTTGTATTCCGTTCTTAGAAAACGATGACTCCAACCGTGCACTTATGGGTGCGAACATGCAACGTCAGGCGGTTCCGTTAATGAATCCGGAATCTCCGATTGTAGGTACAGGTATGGAGTACGTATCAGCAAAAGACTCAGGTGCTGCAGTAATCTGTAAACACCCAGGTGTTGTTGAACGCGTAGAAGCACGTGAAGTTTGGGTACGCCGTTATGTAGAAGTTGACGGTCAAAAAGTAAAAGGCGACTTAGATCGCTACAAAATGTTGAAATTCATTCGTTCTAACCAAGGAACTTGCTATAACCAACGTCCAATCGTAAGTGTTGGCGATCAAGTTGTAAAAGGTGAAATCCTTGCGGATGGTCCTTCTATGGAAAAAGGTGAACTAGCACTTGGACGTAACGTGCTTGTTGGCTTCATGACATGGGACGGTTATAACTACGAGGATGCGATCATTATGAGTGAGCGCCTTGTAAAAGACGATGTGTACACTTCGATCCATATTGAAGAATATGAATCAGAAGCTCGTGATACGAAGCTTGGACCAGAAGAAATTACACGTGATATCCCGAACGTTGGGGAAGATGCGCTTCGCAACCTTGACGAACGTGGTATTATTCGCATCGGTGCTGAAGTAAAAGACGGAGATCTACTTGTTGGTAAAGTAACACCAAAAGGTGTAACAGAATTAACAGCAGAGGAACGTTTATTACATGCAATCTTCGGTGAGAAAGCACGTGAAGTACGTGATACATCACTTCGTGTACCACACGGTGGTGGCGGTATTATCTTAGACGTAAAAGTATTTAACCGTGAAGATGGCGATGAATTGCCACCAGGTGTAAACCAACTTGTACGTGCATATATCGTTCAAAAACGTAAGATTTCTGAAGGTGACAAGATGGCCGGCCGTCACGGTAACAAAGGTGTTATCTCCCGTATTTTACCGGAAGAAGATATGCCATATTTACCAGACGGTACACCAATCGATATCATGTTGAACCCATTAGGGGTACCATCTCGTATGAATATCGGTCAGGTATTAGAGCTTCATCTTGGTATGGCAGCAAGATACCTTGGTATCCACGTTGCAACACCAGTATTCGATGGTGCTCGTGAGGAAGATGTATGGGGTACAATCGAAGAAGCTGGTATGGCAAATGACGCGAAAACAATCCTGTATGACGGACGTACTGGTGAACCATTCGACAACCGCGTATCTGTTGGTGTCATGTATATGATCAAACTTGCGCACATGGTTGACGATAAACTTCATGCTCGTTCTACTGGACCATACTCACTTGTAACGCAGCAACCTCTTGGAGGTAAAGCTCAGTTCGGTGGACAGCGTTTCGGTGAGATGGAGGTTTGGGCACTTGAAGCTTACGGTGCTGCTTATACTCTTCAAGAAATCTTAACAGTGAAGTCTGATGATGTTGTCGGCCGCGTTAAGACATATGAAGCAATTGTTAAAGGTGAAAATGTTCCAGAACCAGGCGTTCCAGAATCATTCAAAGTATTGATTAAAGAACTGCAAAGTTTAGGTATGGACGTTAAAATGATGTCTAGCGACGATACAGAAATTGAAATGCGTGATACGGAAGATGATGATGATCATCAATCAGCAGACAAATTGAATATCGAAGTTGAGACAACTAAGGAATAATTGGGATAACCTGTAGACTAAAAGGGAGGTAGGCCCCTTGATAGATGTAAATAACTTTGAATATATGAAGATTGGACTTGCTTCACCTGACAAGATTCGTTCTTGGTCATACGGTGAAGTTAAGAAACCAGAAACAATTAACTATCGTACGTTAAAGCCAGAAAAAGACGGCTTGTTCTGTGAGCGTATTTTCGGACCACAAAAGGACTGGGAATGTCATTGCGGAAAATATAAGCGTGTACGTTATAAAGGTGTAGTTTGTGATCGATGTGGCGTTGAAGTAACGCGTGCGAAAGTACGTCGTGAACGTATGGGTCATATTGAATTGGCTGCTCCTGTGTCTCATATTTGGTATTTCAAAGGTATCCCGAGCCGCATGGGACTTGTCTTAGACATGTCCCCTCGCGCGCTTGAAGAAGTAATTTATTTCGCTTCTTATGTTGTAACAGAAAGTGGAGATACACCACTTGATAAGAAGCAATTGCTTTCTGAAAAAGAATACCGTGCATATCGTGATCGATATGGCAGCACATTCCAAGCTGCTATGGGTGCAGAAGCGATTAAGAAGCTATTACAAGACATCGATTTGGATAAAGAAGTAGACTTCTTAAAAGAAGAATTAAAAACAGCACAAGGACAACGTCGTACTCGTGCTATTAAACGTCTAGAAGTATTAGAAGCATTCCGTAACTCTGGCAATGAACCTTCTTGGATGATCTTAGATGTTCTGCCGGTTATCCCACCAGAACTACGCCCAATGGTACAGTTAGATGGTGGACGTTTTGCAACTTCTGACTTAAATGACTTATACCGTCGTGTAATTAACCGTAACAACCGTTTAAAACGTCTATTGGACTTAGGTGCACCAAGCATCATCGTTCAAAACGAAAAACGTATGTTACAAGAAGCTGTAGACGCATTAATCGATAATGGTCGTCGTGGCCGTCCAGTTACTGGTCCGGGTAACCGTCCATTAAAATCACTATCTCACATGCTAAAAGGTAAACAAGGACGTTTCCGTCAAAACTTATTAGGTAAACGCGTTGATTACTCTGGTCGTTCCGTTATCGTTGTAGGACCGAACTTAAAAATGTATCAATGTGGATTACCGAAAGAGATGGCACTTGAATTGTTCAAACCTTTCGTTATGAAAGATTTAGTGGAAAAAGGATTAGCACACAACATTAAGAGTGCTAAACGTAAAATCGAGCGTGTACAACCTGAAGTTTGGGACGTTTTAGAATCTGTGATCAAAGAGCATCCAGTACTTCTAAACCGCGCACCAACACTTCACCGTCTTGGTATCCAGGCGTTTGAACCTACACTAGTAGAAGGTCGCGCAATCCGTCTTCACCCACTTGTATGTACTGCATACAACGCGGACTTTGACGGTGACCAAATGGCGGTTCACGTTCCGTTATCATCAGAAGCACAAGCGGAAGCTCGTCTTCTTATGTTAGCGGCACAAAACATCTTGAATCCAAAAGACGGAAAACCAGTTGTTACTCCATCTCAGGATATGGTATTAGGTAACTACTACTTAACACTTGAGCGTGAGGGTGCAATCGGTGAAGGTATGGTCTTCAAAGATGCAAACGAAGCAATACTTGCATACCAAAATGGATATGTACATCTGCACACACGTGTTGCAGTTGCTGCAAGTTCAGTAAATAACGTAACATTTACTGAAGAGCAAAAAGGTAAGCTTCTATTAACAACAGTTGGTAAATTAATATTTAACGAAATCTTACCAGAGTCGTTCCCTTATATTAATGAACCAACAAACTCAAACCTTGAAAAAGAAACTCCAGCGGAGTATTTCGTTGAAAAAGGTGCGAACATTAAAGAGATTATTGCTAGTCGCGAAGAAGTGGCGCCATTTAGTAAGAAAATCCTTGGTAATATTATTGCGGAAGTGTTCAAACGTTTCCACATTACGGAAACATCTCGTATGCTTGACCGTATGAAAAACTTAGGATTTAAATACTCTACAAAAGCTGGTATTACAGTTGGGGTATCAGACATTCTTGTATTAGGCGAAAAAGATGAAATTCTCCACGAAGCACAAGCAAAAGTAGATAAAGTAATTAAACAATTCCGTCGCGGTTTAATCACGGAAGAAGAACGTTACGATCGCGTTATCTCTATTTGGAGTAATGCGAAAGATGTTATCCAAGGAAAGCTGATGAAATCCTTGAATAAACGCAACCCAATCTTCATGATGAGTGATTCCGGTGCCCGTGGTAACGCATCGAACTTTACTCAGCTTGCTGGTATGCGTGGTCTGATGGCCAATCCATCTGGTCGTATCATTGAGCTTCCGATCAAATCAAGTTTCCGTGAAGGTTTAACAGTACTTGAGTACTTCATCTCTACGCATGGTGCGCGTAAAGGTCTTGCTGATACAGCACTTAAAACTGCCGATTCTGGTTACTTAACACGTCGTCTTGTAGACGTTGCACAAGATGTAATCGTTCGTGAAGATGATTGTGGAACAGATCGTGGTTTATTAATCGGTGCGATTAAAGAGGGTAATGAAGTTATTGAGTCACTATATGATCGTCTTGTTGGACGTTTTGCAAGAAAAACTGTAAAACATCCTGAAACAGGTGAAGTATTAGTTGGTGAAAACCAATTAATTACTGAAGATATCGCTCATATCGTTGAAAATTCGGGTGTTGAAACTGTAAACATTCGTTCAGCGTTTACGTGTAATACTCGCCACGGTGTATGTAAGAAGTGTTACGGTCGTAACTTAGCAACTGGTACAGACGTAGAAGTAGGAGAGGCGGTAGGTATTATCGCAGCTCAATCTATCGGTGAGCCAGGTACACAGTTAACGATGCGTACGTTCCATACAGGTGGGGTTGCCGGAGATGATATCACACAAGGTTTACCTCGTATCCAAGAGATCTTCGAAGCTCGTAATCCGAAAGGTCAGGCAGTTATCAGTGAAATCGACGGTGTTATCGCGGCGATTAACGATGTTAAAGATCGTCAAGAGGTAGTTGTACAGGGTGAGGTTGAAGCTCGCACATATGCAATTCCTTATGGTGCTCGTCTAAAAGTAGTCCTAGGACAACAAATTGGTCACGGAAAAGAGTTAACAGAAGGTTCTATTGATCCGAAAGAATTACTAAAAGTAACGGACATTACAGCAGTTCAAGAATACTTGTTACGTGAAGTTCAAAAAGTATACCGTATGCAAGGGGTAGAAATTGGTGACAAGCACGTAGAGGTAATGGTTCGCCAAATGCTTCGTAAAGTCCGTGTCATCGATGCGGGTGAAACAGATGTATTACCAGGAACATTACTGGATATCCACCAGTTTACTGATGCGAATGCAAAAGTGTTGTTAGAAGGTAAACAGCCAGCTACAGCACGACCAGTACTTCTTGGTATTACAAAAGCATCACTTGAAACAGATTCATTCTTATCTGCAGCGTCGTTCCAAGAAACAACTCGCGTTCTAACAGATGCAGCAATTAAAGGCAAACGCGATGAACTTCTAGGATTGAAAGAGAATGTTATTATCGGTAAACTTGTTCCAGCTGGAACTGGTATGAATCGTTATCGTAAAGTGGATCTTGTTAAAACAACACAAGAAGACATGAATGTAGAAAACGATGAAGTTTACGTGGAACAGTAAAATTTTCCGTCGTAAATTTTGTATAAAAACAGATAATCCTAGTTGACATTGTATGAGTCAAAATGTTACTATAAGCAAGGTTGCTCCTGAACGATGCTTTGGAGGATATGTATATGTCTTATCAAAAAGTATCAAATGCGGAAAATGTAATCGTTGGTCATAAACGAACATTGGAAGCAATTAAAAATGGTACAGTTAAAGAAGTTGTTATTGCAGAAGATGCTGACATGCGTTTAACCCATGTTATCGCTCGTACTGCACTGCAACATAACGTGCCCATAACCAAAGTTGAATCGGTTCGTAAGCTTGGTAAAGCTTCGGGGATTCAAGTGGGAGCTTCAGCAATAGGAATAATAAGTTAAAACTGTTTTTGTGAGGAGAGAGCATTTGCTCTCCCTTGCAAAAACTTTGTTTTCAACTAATAATGAACCACCTGGATATGTGGTCATACAAACATGCGAAGGGAGGATAAATCAAATGCCTACTATTAACCAATTAGTGAGAAATGGTCGTACTGATAAAGTATGGAAATCTAAATCACCTGCGTTAAACAAAGGTTTCAACTCTTTAAAGAAAAAATCAACTGATATCTCTGCACCTCAAAAACGTGGTGTATGTACTCGTGTTGGTACAATGACTCCAAAGAAACCGAACTCAGCGTTACGTAAATACGCTCGTGTACGTTTAACAAACGGTATCGAGGTTACTGCTTACATCCCAGGTATCGGTCATAACCTACAAGAGCATAGCGTAGTATTAATTCGCGGTGGTCGTGTAAAGGATTTACCGGGGGTACGTTACCACATCGTTCGTGGTGCGCTTGACACAGCTGGTGTTGACAAACGTATGCAAGGACGTTCTAAATATGGTACTAAGAGACCAAAACCTGCTAAAAAATAATAAATTTACAATGAAAGGAGGAACTCAATATGCCTCGTAAAGGACCTGTTGCGAAACGTGATGTGTTACCAGATCCAATGTACAATTCTAAACTAGTAACACGCCTAATCAACAAAATGATGGTTGACGGTAAAAAAGGTAAATCTCAAACAATTCTTTATAATGCGTTCGATATCGTTAGTGAACGTACTGGTAAAGAGCCAATGGAAGTATTCGAGCAAGCTCTTAAGAACATTATGCCTGTTCTTGAAGTACGCGCTCGTCGTGTTGGTGGTGCTAACTACCAAGTTCCAGTTGAGGTTCGTCCAGAACGCCGTACAACTTTAGGTCTTCGTTGGTTAGTAAACTACGCTCGTCTTCGTGGTGAAAAAACTATGGAAGAGCGTCTTGCTAACGAAATCTTAGATGCAGCTAACAACGCTGGTGCATCTGTTAAGAAACGTGAAGACACTCATAAAATGGCAGAAGCTAACAAAGCATTTGCTCATTACCGTTGGTAGGATTCAACGTAAAATAAATGTAAGCATAGACCGCTTTATTTGTCGCTTATGGAAGTGTGGAGAGGGAGAATGCCTCTCCCTTTCAATGGCGCTCGTTTTACATAATGAGAGCACTGGACATACTGACATGTGTAACAAAATAAAGTGGCTTTTTTTGCTACTTAAAATAAAAAATCCAATCCATATATGGAAGGAGCAAGACACCAAATGGGAAGAGAGTTCTCTTTAGAAAACACTCGTAATATTGGTATCATGGCTCACATCGATGCTGGTAAAACAACAGCAACTGAACGTATCCTGTACTACACAGGTCGTATTCATAAAATCGGTGAAACTCACGAAGGTGCATCTCAGATGGACTGGATGGAGCAAGAGCAAGAGCGTGGTATCACAATTACTTCTGCTGCAACTACAGCTCAATGGAAAGGTCACCGTGTAAACATCATTGACACTCCAGGACACGTAGACTTCACAGTAGAAGTAGAACGTTCTTTACGCGTACTTGATGGCGCAGTAGCAGTACTTGATGCACAATCTGGTGTAGAACCACAAACAGAAACTGTTTGGCGTCAGGCTACTACTTACGGCGTACCTCGTATCGTATTCGTTAACAAAATGGATAAAATCGGTGCTGATTTCTTATACTCTGTAGGAACAATCCATGATCGTTTACAAGCAAACGCACATCCAATTCAGTTACCAATCGGTGCTGAAGACGAGTTCAATGGTATCATTGACCTTGTTGAAGAGTGTGCTTACATGTACGGTAACGATTTAGGAACAGACATTCAACGTGTTGAAATTCCTGAAGAGCACAAAGAATTAGCTGAAGAATACCGCGGAAGACTTATTGAAGCGGTAGCTGAGCTTGATGAAGAAATGATGATGAAGTACCTAGAAGGTGAAGAAATCACTGTAGAAGAGCTTAAAGCTGGTATCCGTAAGGCTACAACTTCTGTAGAATTCTTCCCAGTAATCTGTGGTTCTGCATTCAAAAACAAAGGTGTTCAAATTCTGTTAGACGCAGTTATTGACTACTTACCATCTCCATTAGATGTACCTGCTATTAAAGGTATTCTTCCGGATACAGATGAAGAAGTAGAACGTAAGTCTAGCGATGAAGAACCATTCGCAGCTCTAGCATTCAAAATCATGACTGACCCTTATGTTGGTAAGTTAACGTTCTTCCGTGTGTACTCTGGTGTGTTAAACTCTGGATCATACGTGAAAAACTCAACTAAAGGTAAGCGTGAGCGTGTAGGTCGTATCCTACAAATGCACGCTAACAGCCGTGAAGAGATCTCAACAGTTTACGCTGGTGACATCGCTGCTGCTGTAGGTTTAAAGGATACTACTACTGGTGATACTCTTTGTGACGAGAAGAGCCTTGTTATCCTTGAGTCTATGGAATTCCCAGAGCCAGTTATCTCTGTAGCTATCGAACCAAAATCTAAAGCTGACCAAGATAAAATGGGTACAGCATTAGCTAAGCTTTCTGAAGAAGATCCAACATTCCGTGCTCACACTGACCAAGAAACTGGCCAAACAATCATCGCTGGTATGGGTGAACTTCACCTTGATATCATCGTTGACCGTATGCGCCGTGAATTCAAAGTTGAAGCAAACGTTGGTGCTCCTCAGGTAGCATACCGTGAAACTTTCCGCGCTGCTGCGAAAGTTGAAGGTAAGTTCGCTCGTCAATCTGGTGGTCGTGGACAATTCGGTCACGTTTGGATTGAGTTTGAACCTAACGAAGAAGGTAAAGGATTCGAATTCGAAAACAAGATCGTCGGTGGTGTTGTTCCACGTGAATACATCCCAGCTGTAGGAGCAGGTCTTGAAGATGCACTTAAAAATGGTGTACTTGCTGGATATCCACTAGTAGACATTAAAGCTGCATTAGTTGACGGATCTTACCATGATGTTGACTCCTCTGAGATGGCGTTCAAAATCGCTGCATCTATGGCACTTAAAGCTGCGGTTTCTAAATGTAGCCCAGTAATTCTTGAGCCAATGATGAAAGTTGAAGTTGTAATTCCTGAAGAGTACATGGGAGACATCATGGGTGACGTAACATCTCGTCGTGGACGTGTAGAAGGTATGGAAGCTCGCGGTAACGCACAAGTTGTTCGCGCTATGGTTCCACTTTCTGAAATGTTCGGTTATGCAACGTCATTACGTTCTAACACTCAAGGACGTGGAACATTCTCAATGGTATTTGACCATTATGAAGAAGTGCCAAAGTCTGTTTCAGAAGAAATTATCAAAAAAAATAAAGGTGAATAATTGATTTTTATCGATTGTTCAAGTATAACTACTTATGTAAGCTTAGAAAGTGGGACGTAAGTTTCACTTTCTAGTCTAAATATAAAATAACCTATATAAACTAAGGAGGAATTTAGAATGGCTAAAGCTAAATTCGAACGTTCTAAACCCCATGTTAACATCGGTACAATCGGCCACGTTGACCATGGTAAAACTACATTAACTGCTGCGATCACTACAGTTCTTGCAAAAGCTGGTGGTGCTGAAGCACGCGGATACGATCAAATCGATGCTGCTCCAGAAGAAAGAGAGCGCGGTATCACAATCTCAACTGCACACGTTGAGTACGAAACTGAAACTCGTCACTATGCACACGTTGACTGCCCAGGTCACGCTGACTATGTTAAAAACATGATCACTGGTGCTGCTCAAATGGACGGCGGTATCTTAGTAGTATCTGCTGCTGATGGTCCAATGCCACAAACTCGTGAGCACATCCTTCTTTCTCGTCAAGTAGGTGTACCTTACATCGTTGTATTCTTAAACAAATGCGACATGGTAGACGACGAAGAATTATTAGAATTAGTAGAAATGGAAGTTCGCGATCTATTATCTGAATACGACTTCCCAGGCGATGATATCCCTGTAGTTAAAGGTTCTGCTCTTAAAGCTCTTGAAGGAGAAGCTGAGTGGGAAGCTAAAATCGTTGAGTTAATGGCTGAAGTTGATGCTTACATCCCAACTCCAGAACGTGACACTGACAAACCATTCTTAATGCCTATCGAGGACGTATTCTCTATCACAGGTCGTGGTACAGTTGCTACTGGTCGTGTAGAGCGTGGAGTAGTTAAAGTTGGTGACGTAGTAGAAATCATCGGTCTTGCTGAAGAGAACGCTTCTACAACTGTAACTGGTGTCGAAATGTTCCGTAAGCTTCTTGACCAAGCTCAAGCTGGTGACAACATCGGTGCTCTACTTCGTGGGGTTGCTCGTGAAGAAATCCAACGTGGACAAGTTCTTGCTAAAACTGGCTCTGTAAAAGCTCACGCTAAATTCAAAGCTGAAGTTTACGTTTTATCTAAAGAAGAAGGTGGACGTCACACTCCATTCTTCGCTAACTACCGTCCACAATTCTACTTCCGTACAACTGACGTAACTGGAATCATCCAATTACCAGAAGGTACTGAAATGGTAATGCCTGGCGACAACATCGAAATGACTGTTGAACTTATCGCTCCAATCGCAGTTGAAGAGGGAACTAAGTTCTCTATCCGTGAAGGCGGACGTACTGTAGGTGCTGGTGTAGTTGCTACAATCATCGCTGAGTAATCTTTAAATAGATTCGAAAAAACCCGAGGGATTCTCCCTTGGGTTTTTTTATATTATTTATAATAGAAGAAAGAGTGTTTTCTAGTTTTTGACGAGTTTCTTCTATAGTATATAAATTAGAAAATAAAGAATCCAAAAACTGTAAAAGTATTTACCGCAGATGAAAACTTGAAATTCTTTAAAGTGCCATGTATAATAGCAAAAGTAGAGAAAAGCAGATGCAAACAAAAATATGCTTGCATCTAGACGAATAACATTGTATAATAGACAATGTTGGTCTTTGACTGCGATGAAGTGGAAGGTTGCTGACACACCCGGCCGCTTTGCCATGGCATGGTGTGAGGAAATTTCCATGGAGAAGGTCTATTTTAGAAATAGGCGAACGAAGGAGGGAAAATAATGGCAAAAGAAAAAATTCGTATCCGTTTAAAAGCTTACGATCACCGTATTCTTGATCAGTCAGCTGAGAAAATTGTAGAAACAGCTAAGCGTTCTGGGGCAACAGTTTCTGGTCCGATCCCATTACCAACTGAAAAAACTGTTTACACAATTCTTCGTGCTGTTCATAAGTACAAAGATTCTCGTGAGCAATTCGAAATGCGCACGCACAAACGTCTAATTGACATCGTGAGCCCTACTCCACAAACAGTAGACTCATTAATGCGTTTAGACTTACCATCTGGTGTAGATATCGAAATCAAACTATAATTTATATAACTTAAAAATGTAGGAGGTGTAACTCATGACCAAAGGAATCTTAGGAAGAAAGATCGGTATGACTCAAGTATTTGCTGAAAACGGTGAGCTAATTCCTGTAACAGTAATCGCTGCGACTCCAAACGTTGTTCTTCAAAAGAAAACAACTGAAACTGATGGCTATAACGCAATTCAGTTAGGATTCGACGACAAACGTGAAAAATTAGCTAACAAACCTGAACAAGGTCACGTTGCTAAAGCATCTACTGCTCCTAAGCGCTTCATTCGCGAAATCCGCGATGCAGACGTGGACGGATTAGAGGTTGGTCAAGAGGTAAAAGTTGAAGTTTTCACTACAGGTGAAATCGTAGACGTAACAGGAATTTCTAAAGGTAAAGGTTTCCAAGGTGCTATTAAACGCCACGGACAATCTCGCGGACCAATGTCTCACGGTTCTCGTTATCACCGTCGTCCAGGTTCAATGGGCCCAGTTGCTCCGAACCGTGTATTCAAAGGCAAAAAACTTGCTGGACGTATGGGTGGAGACCAAGTTACGGTTCAAAACTTAGAAATCGTTCAAGTTGACGTTGAACGCAACTTATTATTAGTTAAAGGTAACGTTCCAGGTGCTAAGAAATCTCTTGTAGTTGTTCAAGGCGCTGTGAAGGCTAGTAAATAATTCACAATAGGAAGGAGGAATTCCAATGCCAAAAGTTACTGTATATAACCAAACTGGTTCACAGGTTGGTGAAATCGAATTAGCAGAAGCTATTTTCGGTATCGAACCAAATGAAGCTGTACTTTTCGAAGCTGTAATGATGCAACGTGCATCTTTACGTCAAGGTACACACAAAGTAAAAACTCGCTCTGAAGTACGTGGTGGTGGTCGTAAACCATGGCGTCAAAAAGGAACTGGACGTGCTCGTCAAGGTTCTATCCGCTCTCCTCAATGGCGCGGTGGTGGTACGGTATTCGGACCTACACCAAGAAGCTATGCTTACAAACTTCCTAAGAAAGTTCGTCGCTTAGCAATCAAATCTGCATTAGCTACTAAAGTAGTTGAGAACAACATTGTAGTTCTTGAAGACCTAGTGTTAAATGCACCGAAAACAAAAGACATGGTAGCAGTACTTAAAGGATTAGCTGTAGAGAAGAAAGCTCTTATCGTAACTGCTGATGCAAACGAAGCTGTAGAGTTATCTGCTCGCAACATTCCTGGGGTAACAGTAATCACTGCTGATGGCGTAAACGTTTTAGACGTGCTTCATCATGATAAGCTAATCATGACAAAAGCGGCAGTGGAAAAAGTAGAGGAGGTGCTTGCATAATGAGAGATCCTCGTGATATCATTAAGCGCCCAGTTATCACTGAACGTTCTATGGAAATGATGGCTGAAAAAAAATACACGTTCGATGTGGACGTTAAATCTAATAAAACAGAAGTTAAAGATGCTGTAGAAGCGATCTTTGGTGTTAAAGTAGAAAAAGTGAACATCATGAACTACAAGCCGAAAGCAAAACGCGTTGGTCGTCACGCTGGTTTTACTAGCCGTCGTCGTAAAGCAATCGTTAAGCTAACTGCTGACAGCAAAGAAATCGAAATCTTCCAAGGTGTTTAATTCTTACTAAAGAAGGAGGGAAATTGAGATGGCAATTAAAAAGTATAATCCAACTACTAACGGTCGTCGTAACATGACTACGAATGATTTCGCTGAAATCACGACTGACAGACCGGAAAAGTCTTTACTTGCTCCTTTAAGCAAAAAGGCTGGTCGTAATAACCAAGGTAAAATTACTGTACGTCACCAAGGTGGCGGACATAAGCGTCAATACCGTATCATCGACTTTAAGCGTAACAAAGATGGAATTCCAGGACGCGTTGCTACGATCGAATACGATCCAAACCGCTCTGCGAATATCGCATTAATTAACTACGTTGACGGTGAAAAACGTTACATTCTTGCTCCTAAAAACTTAGAAGTAGGTATGGAAATTATGTCTGGCGCTGATGCTGACATTAAAATCGGTAACGCATTACCATTAATCAACATTCCAGTAGGTACTGTTGTTCATAACATCGAGCTTAAACCAGGCCGTGGTGGACAATTAGTTCGTTCTGCTGGTACATCTGCACAAGTACTTGGTAAAGAAGGTAAATACGTTCTTGTACGTTTAACTTCTGGTGAAGTACGCCTAGTATTATCTGCTTGTCGTGCTACTGTAGGTCAAGTAGGTAACGAATCACATGAACTTATCAAAATCGGTAAAGCAGGTCGCTCTCGCTGGTTAGGTAAGCGCCCAACTGTTCGTGGTTCTGTAATGAACCCAGTTGATCACCCACACGGTGGTGGTGAAGGTCGCTCTCCAATCGGACGTAAGTCTCCAATGTCTCCATGGGGTAAACCAACTCTTGGATTCAAGACTCGTAAGAAAAATAAAGCGTCTGATAAATTCATCGTTCGTCGTCGTAAAAAATAATGGGGTTGTAGTACGGTTCACTTTTGGAACCGTACGGCAATCACGAAGGGAGGCACCACAATGGCTCGTAGCTTAAAAAAAGGACCATTTGTTGATGATCACTTAATGAATAAAGTTGCAAAGTTAAACGAAACTGAGCAAAAGCAAGTTGTTAAAACTTGGTCTCGTCGTTCAACAATCTTCCCTCAGTTCATTGGTCACACAATCGCTGTATATGACGGTCGCAAACACGTACCTGTATACATCACTGAGGACATGGTTGGCCACAAGTTAGGTGAATTCGCACCAACTCGTACGTACAAAGGTCATGATGCTGACGATAAGAAAACTAGAAGATAATGAGAGGAGGCACTTCAATGCAAGCTAAAGCAGTAGCGAGAACAGTTCGTATTGCTCCTCGTAAAGTTCGTTTAGTAGTAGACTTAATCCGAGGCAAGCAAGTGGGTGAAGCGATCGCTATCCTTAACCACACACCAAAAACTGCTTCTCCAGTTGTAGAGAAAGTTTTAAAATCTGCAATCGCAAACGCAGAGCATAACTACGAAATGGATGTAAACAACTTAGTTGTTGAAAAAGTTTTCGTTGACGAAGGTCCAACGTTAAAACGTTTCCGTCCACGTGCAATGGGTCGTGCAAGCCAAATTAACAAACGCACAAGCCACATCACAGTTGTGGTATCAGAAAAGAAGGAGGGATAATCGATGGGTCAAAAGGTTAATCCAGTCGGTCTTCGTGTCGGTGTTATTCGTGATTGGGAATCTCGCTGGTTCGCTGAGAAAGATTACGCTACACTTCTTCATGAAGACATCAAAATTCGTGAATACATCGCAGCTCGCTTAAAAGATTCTTCTGTTTCTAAAGTAGAAATCGAGCGTGCAGCAAATCGTGTAAATGTTACAATTCACACTGCAAAACCTGGTATGGTAATTGGTAAAGGTGGTACTGAAGTTGAAGCACTTCGTAAAGCTCTTAACCAATTAACAGGCAAGCGTGTACACATCAACATCTTAGAAGTTAAGAGAGCTGATCTTGACGCTAAATTAGTAGCGGAAAATATCGCTCGTCAATTAGAAAACCGTGTATCTTTCCGTCGTGCACAAAAGCAAGTTATTCAACGTGCTATGCGCGCAGGTGCTAAAGGTATTAAAACACAGGTTTCTGGTCGTCTTGGCGGAGCAGATATCGCTCGTGCAGAATCTTACAGTGAAGGAACTGTTCCACTTCATACACTTCGCGCTGATATTGACTATGCAACAGCTGAAGCTGATACAACATACGGTAAATTAGGCGTAAAAGTATGGATCTACCGTGGAGAAGTCCTTCCTACAAAAAAGAAAGCTTCTGAGGAAGGAGGAAAATAATATGTTAATGCCAAAACGCGTAAAATATCGTAGAGAGCATCGTGGTAAAATGCGTGGTCGTGCTAAAGGTGGTACGGAAATCGCATTTGGTGAGTTCGGTCTTCAAGCACAAGATGCTTCATGGATCACTAACCGTCAAATCGAAGCTGCTCGTCGTGCAATGACTCGTTACATGAAACGTGGCGGTAAAGTTTGGATTAAAATTTTCCCTTCTAAACCTTACACTGCAAAACCTCTTGAAGTACGTATGGGTTCCGGTAAAGGGGCACCAGAAGGCTGGGTAGCAGTAGTAAAACCTGGGAAAATTATGTTTGAAATCGCGGGTGTATCTGAAGAGGTAGCACGCGAAGCATTACGTCTTGCAGCTCACAAATTACCAGTGAAATGTAAATTCGTAAAACGTGAAGAAAATGGTGGTGAATCTAATGAAAACTAATGATATTCGTGAATTAACCACTGCCGAAATCGAAACAAAAGTTAAAGCGTTAAAGGAAGAGTTGTTTAACCTTCGCTTCCAACTTGCTACAGGACAATTAGAGAATCCAACACGCATCCGTGAAGTGCGTAAAGCGATCGCTCGTATGAAAACTGTAGTTCGTGAAAGAGAGATCGGAATTAATCGATAAATTGAGGGGAGGTTTGCAAAGTGAGCGAACGTAACCAACGCAAAGTTTATACTGGTCGTGTTGTATCTGACAAAATGGACAAAACGATTACAGTTTTAGTTGAAACTTACAAAACTCATTCCTTGTACGGAAAGCGCGTTAAGTATTCTAAGAAGTACAAAGCCCATGATGAGCAAAACCAAGCAAAAGTTGGCGATATCGTTAAAATCATGGAAACTCGCCCGCTTTCTGCTACTAAGCGTTTCCGTTTAGTTGAAATCGTTGAAGAAGCGGTTATTATCTAAATAGACGAATCGGAATTTTAAGTCCGAAGGGAGGTTTCATAACATGATCCAACAAGAATCTCGTTTGAAAGTTGCTGACAACTCTGGTGCACGTGAACTTTTAACAATTAAGGTATTAGGCGGCTCTGGTCGTAAATATGCTAACATCGGTGATATTATCGTTGCTACGGTAAAACAAGCAACACCAGGTGGCGTTGTTAAAAAAGGTGACGTTGTTAAAGCAGTAGTAGTACGTACGAAGAGCGGTGCTCGTCGTCCAGATGGTTCTTACATCCGTTTTGATGAAAACGCAGCTGTTATCATTAAAGATGACAAGAGCCCACGCGGTACTCGTATCTTCGGACCAGTAGCTCGTGAACTACGTGATAGCAACTTCATGAAGATCGTTTCTTTAGCTCCAGAAGTTCTATAATTTGAGGTATTGCCTTGCTAAGGAGGTGCAGAATTAAGATGCATGTAAAAAAAGGTGATAAAGTACAGGTAATCACTGGTAAAGACAAAGGAAAACAAGGTGTTATCCTTGTTGCTTTCCCAAAGCAAAACCGTGTTATCGTTGAGGGTGTTAACATCGTTAAGAAGCACTCTAAGCCATCTCAATTAAATCCACAAGGTGGAATCATCACGAAAGAAGCACCTATTCACGTGTCTAATGTTATGCCATTAGATCCGAAAACAGGTGAACCTACTCGTGTAGGTTACAAAGTGGAAGATGGTAAAAAAGTTCGTATTGCAAAAAAATCTGGTGAATTATTAGATAAATAATTTTCTTAAGAAAGGAGGTCACTTCATTGAATCGCCTTAAAGAGAAGTTCCAAAAGGAAATTACTCCTGCTCTAATGAGCAAGTTTAACTATAAATCTGTAATGCAAGTACCGAAGATCGAAAAGATCGTTATCAACACTGGTGTTGGTGATGCGGTAGCAAACTCTAAAGCATTAGACAATGCTGTAGAAGAATTAACTCAAATCGCAGGTCAAAAGCCTGTAATCACTCGTGCTAAGAAATCTATCGCTGGTTTCCGTCTACGTGAAGGTATGCCAATCGGAGCGAAAGTTACTTTACGCGGTGAGCAAATGTATGAGTTCTTCGACAAATTAGTATCTGTTTCTTTACCACGTGTACGTGATTTCCGTGGTGTATCTAAGAAATCTTTCGATGGTCGTGGTAACTATACATTAGGTGTTAAAGAGCAACTTATTTTCCCTGAGATCGATTATGATAAAGTAAGCAAAGTCCGCGGTATGGACATCGTAATCGTTACTACAGCGAACACTGACGAAGAAGCTCGTGAACTTTTAACACAATTCGGTATGCCATTCCAAAAATAATGGAAGCCAACGCTAAGTAGAGGAGGCGAAAACGTGGCTAAAAAATCTATGATTGCGAAACAAAAGCGTACTCCTAAGTTTAAAGTACAAGAGTATACACGTTGCGAGCGCTGCGGTCGTCCGCATTCTGTATACCGCAAATTTAAACTTTGCCGTATTTGTTTCCGTGAACTTGCATATAAAGGTCAAATTCCTGGTGTTAAAAAAGCTAGTTGGTAAAACCCACAAATGGGAAGGAGGTAAAACACATGGTGATGACAGATCCAATTGCAGATATGCTTACTCGCATCCGTAATGCGAACATGGTACGTCATGAGAAATTAGAGGTTCCTGCTTCTAAAATCAAAAAAGAGATCGCTGAACTTTTAAAACGTGAAGGTTTCATTCGTGATGTAGAATACATCGAGGATAACAAACAAGGTATCCTTCGTATTTTCCTGAAATATGGTGCAAACAATGAACGTGTAATCACTGGATTAAAACGTATCAGTAAGCCTGGCTTACGCGTTTACGCTAAAGCTGACGAAGTACCACGTGTACTTAACGGATTAGGTATCGCTCTTGTTTCTACATCTAAGGGAGTAATGACGGACAAAGACGCTCGTCAGTTACAAACAGGTGGAGAAGTAGTAGCATACGTTTGGTAATTAATATTGAAACGAACGGAGGTGTGACAACATGTCTCGTATTGGTAAAAAGATTCTTGAAATCCCTGCAGGTGTTACTATCACAGTAACAGAAAACAATACTGTAACAGTAAAAGGACCTAAAGGTGAATTAACTCGTACATTCAATGCTGATATGTCTATCAAAATTGAAGAAAACATCCTAACAGTAGAGCGTCCA
The DNA here is from genome assembly GCF_000482345.1 of Bacillus sp. UNC437CL72CviS29. Lineage (NCBI taxonomy): Bacteria > Bacillati > Bacillota > Bacilli > Caryophanales > Bacillaceae > Bacillus > Bacillus sp. UNC437CL72CviS29. The sequence continues at coordinate 41,255 of NZ_AXVB01000029.1, forward strand.
TCTGAACAGAAGGAACACCGTGCATTACATGGTACAACTCGTGCTTTACTAGGAAACATGGTTGAAGGTGTAACTACAGGTTTCACTCGTGGACTTGAATTAATCGGGGTTGGTTACCGTGCTCAAAAACAAGGTAACAAACTTGTATTAAGCGTAGGTTACTCTCATCCAGTTGAAATGACTCCTGAAGCGGGTCTTGAAGTTGAAGTTCCTGCTCCAACTAAGATCGTGATTAAAGGTATCGACAAGCAACGTGTTGGCGAATTCGCTGCTAACGTTCGTGCTGTACGTGCTCCAGAACCTTACAAAGGTAAAGGAATTCGTTACGAAGGCGAAGTTGTTCGTCGTAAAGAAGGTAAAACTGCTAAGTAAGCCCGTTAGGTGAAAGAAAGGAGTGACAAGAATGATCACTAAAGCTGATAAAAATGCGACTCGTAAGAAAAGACATGCACGTGTACGTGCTAAACTTACTGGTACTGCAGAACGTCCACGTTTAAACGTATTCCGTTCTAATCAACACATTTACGCTCAAGTTATTGATGATGTGAATGGTGTAACATTAGTAAGTGCATCTACTCTTGATAAAGACCTTGCTCTTAACGGTACAGGCAACACTGAAGCTGCTACGAAAGTTGGCGAATTAGTTGCTAAGCGTGCTGTAGAGAAGGGTGTTAAAGAAGTAGTATTTGATCGCGGTGGTTATTTATACCATGGCCGTGTTAAAGCTCTAGCTGAAGCTGCTCGTGAGGCTGGATTACAATTTTAATGGTCAAAGGAGGGAAAATTGATGCGTCGCATTGACCCAAGTAAATTAGAACTTGAAGAACGTGTAGTTACGATAAACCGTGTTGCGAAAGTTGTTAAGGGTGGTCGTCGTTTCCGCTTTGCTGCACTAGTTGTAGTTGGTGATAAAAACGGTCATGTTGGATTCGGTACTGGTAAAGCTCAAGAGGTACCTGATGCTATTCGCAAAGCTATCGAAGATGCTAAGAAAAACTTAATCGAAGTACCATTAGTTGGTACATCAATTCCACACGAAATCATCGGACATTTCGGAGCTGGTGAAGTATTCCTAAAACCTGCTGCTGAAGGTACTGGAGTAATCGCTGGTGGACCTGTTCGTGCGGTTCTTGAATTAGCTGGTGTACAAGATATTCTTTCGAAATCTCTTGGTTCTAACACACCAATTAACATGATTCGCGCTACTGTGAACGGATTAAGCGAACTTAAGCGTGCTGAAGATGTTGCAAAATTACGCGGTAAATCTGTAGAAGAGCTACTAGGTTAAGAAGGAGGGAAAACAAATGGCGAAAAAGTTAGAAATTACCCTCACTCGTAGTGTAATTGGTCGTCCGCAAGATCAACGTGCGACTGTAGAAGCTTTAGGTCTTAAAAAGTTGAATTCAACTGTAGTTAAGGAAGAAACTCCTGCTATTCTTGGTATGATCAACAAAGTTTCTCACCTTGTAACTGTAAAAGAAGCTTAAGGATAACTCATTAATATAAGGAGGTGCCTGGGAATGAAACTTCATGAATTAAAACCTGCAGAAGGTTCTCGTAAAGTACGTAACCGTGTCGGTCGCGGTATCGGTTCTGGTAACGGTAAAACTGCTGGTAAAGGTCATAAAGGACAAAACGCACGTTCTGGCGGCGGTGTTCGTCTTGGCTTTGAAGGTGGTCAAACTCCATTATTCCGTCGTTTACCAAAACGCGGCTTCACAAACATTAACCGCAAAGAGTTTGCTATCGTAAACTTAGCGACGTTAAATCGTTTTGAAGATGGTACAGAAGTAACACCTGAATTATTGCTGGAAACTGGCGTTATCAGCAAATTAAACGACGGTGTTAAAGTTCTTGCAAGCGGAGCAGTTGAGAAAAAACTAACTGTTAAAGCGCACAAGTTCTCTTCAAGTGCTAAAGAAGCAATTGAAGCAGCTGGCGGAACAGTTGAGGTGATCTAATGTTTCGTACAATCTCCAACTTTATGCGCGTTGCTGAGATAAGACGTAAAATATTATTCACTTTAGCGATGTTAATCGTATTCAGGATTGGCACGTTTATCCCAGTGCCATTTACAAATGGAGACGTACTGAAAGCACAAGATCAGTTAAATGCATTAGGAATCCTTAATACATTTGGCGGTGGCGCTTTGAAAAACTTCTCCATCTTTGCGATGGGAATCATGCCGTATATTACAGCATCCATCATCGTGCAATTATTGCAGATGGATGTTGTTCCTAAATTTTCGGAATGGTCGAAGCAAGGCGAAATGGGCCGTCGTAAATTAACACAATTCACGCGTTACTTTACAATTGTTCTTGCGTTTATTCAGGGGTTTGGTATGTCAATCGGTTTTAACGGTATGGTAGGTGGGCAGTTAATTTTGAATCCAGGTTGGAGCACTTATTTATACATTGCTACGGTACTGACTGCTGGTACTGCATTTTTAATGTGGTTAGGTGAACAGATTACAGCTAAAGGTGTAGGGAATGGTATTTCCATCCTCATCTTTGCTGGTATTGCCGCAGCTATCCCAAGTGTAATATCTCAAGTGTATCAACAACAGTTTCAAAATGTCGGAGATCAACTGTTCATGAGTATCGTTAAAGTTGTATTGATATTACTAGCTGTGCTAGCAGTTGTTGTTGGAGTTATCTTCATTCAACAGGCTGTTAGAAAGATTCCAATTCAATATGCGAAGCGTGTAACAGGAGGAAATGGTAGTTATACTGGAGCACAAAACACACATTTACCTCTTAAGGTAAATAGTGCGGGTGTTATTCCAGTAATTTTTGCTGTTTCATTCTTGATTACGCCTCCAACTATTGCACAGTTCTTCCCGAAACATGATATATCGCAGTGGATTATCCAAAACTTTAACTATTCTCATCCAGTGGGAATGATTATATATGTTGCGCTCATTGTAGCCTTCACATATTTCTATGCATTTGTTCAGGTTAATCCAGAACAAATGTCAGAGAATCTAAACAAACAAGGTGGATATGTTCCTGGTATTCGTCCGGGTAAGAATACAGAGCAATATCTAACAAAAATCTTGTATCGTTTGACCTTTGTAGGATCTATTTTCCTAGCAGCGATTGCAATTCTACCAGTTATCTTTACGAAGCTGGGAAATCTTCCTCCATCTGCACAGATCGGTGGAACGAGTATGTTAATCGTTGTCGGCGTTGCTTTAGAAACAATGAAGCAGCTAGAAAGCCAACTGGTAAAACGCCATTACAAAGGGTTTATCAAGCAGTGAGTAAGTGGGAAGATGTGTCTTCCCTACATGCTCATTATGAGGGGGAACAAAGATGAACTTAATTTTAATGGGGCTTCCTGGTGCTGGTAAAGGTACACAAGCCGAACAGATTGTTGCCAAGTATAACATCCCTCACATCTCAACAGGAGATATGTTCCGTGCAGCTATGAAAGCTGAAACTGAACTTGGTTTACAAGCAAAATCTTTTATTGATAAAGGTGCGCTTGTACCAGATGAGGTTACAATTGGAATCGTTCGTGAACGTTTAAGCCAAGAAGACTGCGTGAAAGGCTTCTTATTAGACGGTTTTCCACGAACAGTTGCACAAGCATCTGCTCTTGAAGAGATTATGAAAGATCTTGGCAAAAAAATCGACTATGTTTTAAACATTAATGTGGATTCAGGATTGCTATTAAAACGTCTTACAGGCCGTCGCATTTGTAAAGAGTGCGGTGCGACTTACCACTTAGAATTCAATCCACCAGCAAAAGCTGATGTGTGCGATAAATGTGGTGGCGAATTATATCAACGCTCTGATGACAACGAAGAAACTGTAGCGAATCGTTTAGAGGTAAATATTAAGCAAACACAACCTTTGCTTGATTTCTATGAAGAGCTTGGTTACTTACAAAGCATTAATGGTGAGCAAGATATCAATAAAGTATTTGCTGATATCGATGTTCTCATCGGAGGCTTAGCGTAATGATCATTTGCAAAACTCCTCGCGAGATAGAAATCATGCGAGAAGCTGGCAGGATCGTTGCTTTAACTCATCAAGAGTTGAAAAAGCATATTACTCCAGGAATTACAACGAAAGAGCTCGATCAAATAGCGGAAAAGACGATTCGAAAATATGGTGCTACGCCATCTTTTAAAGGATACAATGGATTTCCGGGAAGCATCTGTGCTTCTGTAAATGAAGAGCTTGTACATGGGATTCCAGGAAGGCGCAAGCTCCAAGAGGGCGATATCATCAGTATCGATATTGGTGCGAAATACAATGGGTACCATGGAGATTCTGCATGGACGTATCCAGTAGGAAACATTTCTGAATCTGTTCAAAAGCTACTTGATGTCACAGAAAAATCGTTGTATCTTGGTCTAGAACAAATAAAACCAGGCGAGAGATTATCAAATGTCTCACATGCGATTCAAACGTATGTTGAAGATAATGGATTCTCAATCGTTAGGGAGTATGTTGGTCACGGAATCGGGCAAGACTTACATGAAGACCCTCAAATCCCGCACTATGGTCCACCAAATAAAGGTCCTAGATTAAAGCCGGGCATGGTCATCTGTGTTGAGCCGATGGTGAACCAAGGAAGACGATATGTAAAAACACTATCTGATGACTGGACAGTGGTAACGGTAGATGGTAAATGGTGTGCCCATTTTGAGCACACGATTGCTCTTACAGAAGCAGGATACGAAATCCTTACCACTTTATAAGTAGCTGGCTCTCCGGGATTTCAGAGCAGTGTAAAATGTTACTGATTTGAAGAAGGGAGAACTATTGAATGGCTAAAGATGATGTAATTGAAGTCGAAGGTACCGTTCTTGAAACGTTGCCAAATGCTATGTTCAAAGTAGAATTAGAGAATGGGCATGTCGTATTGGCTCACGTTTCTGGTAAAATCCGTATGAACTTCATTCGTATTTTACCAGGAGACAAAGTTACGGTAGAATTATCTCCGTACGATTTAAATCGTGGTCGTATTACGTACCGTTTTAAATAATATAGCACTCCGTAATCTTTAAGGAGGTTCGAGACATGAAAGTAAGACCGTCAGTTAAACCAATCTGCGAAAAATGTAAAGTTATTCGTAGACGTGGAAAAGTAATGGTTATTTGTGAAAACCCTAAACATAAACAAAAACAAGGTTAATCAGAAGGAGGTGCATTCGGAATGGCACGTATCGCAGGTGTAGATATTCCTCGTGACAAACGCGTTGTTATTTCTTTAACTTACGTATTCGGCATTGGTCGCACAACTGCTGAAAAAATTCTTGCTGAAGCTGGTGTTTCTGAAGAAACACGAGTTCGTGATTTAACGGAAGACGAATTAGGACGTATCCGTGATATCATCGATCGTATTAAAGTTGAGGGAGACCTTCGTCGTGAAGTATCACTTAACATTAAACGTCTAATGGAGATCGGTTCTTACCGTGGTCTTCGTCACCGTCGTGGTTTACCAGTTCGTGGTCAAAACTCTAAAAACAATGCTCGTACACGTAAAGGTCCACGTCGTACAGTAGCAAATAAAAAGAAATAATAAGTAAAGGAGGTTGAACTAACAATGGCACGTAAAACAAACACTCGTAAAAAACGTGTGAAAAAGAATATTGAAGCTGGTGTAGCTCATATTCGTTCTACTTTCAACAACACAATCGTAACACTTACAGATACTCACGGTAACGCGCTTTCTTGGTCTAGTGCTGGTGCACTTGGTTTCCGTGGATCTCGTAAATCTACTCCATTCGCTGCGCAAATGGCTGCTGAAACTGCTGCTAAAGTTGCAATGGAGCATGGTTTAAAAACTTTAGAGGTTACTGTAAAAGGTCCTGGTGCTGGTCGTGAAGCTGCAATTCGTGCTCTTCAAGCTGCAGGTCTAGAAGTAACAGCAATCAGAGATGTTACTCCAGTTCCTCATAATGGATGTCGTCCGCCAAAACGTCGTCGTGTTTAATTTTTCTGTATAGAATTTTCCCTTTTGTCTATAATGGATATGATGCATTATCGAGAAATTTCGTACAGAAACATCGCTTGTTGTGCACAATCGGGAACTGCCTAAGGGGGACTTTCGGTTAGACAGAGGTTTTTCCTTTGTTTAGCCGGGGTTTCGACGTTTTGAAGGAGG